>JAUHYN010000012.1 GCA_030426505.1 bacterium
CCGATGCAGGCCCGCCCTGGATCGGTGCGGATGATATCTGGAGCGGCGCCGGTGGCGTCCCGGCCACCCGCGGCGAAGGGGTCGTGATCGGCATCATCGACTCCGGCATCAACTGGGATCACCTGTCGTTTGCCGACCCGGGCGGCACCGGCGGCAGCCATGATTTTGAAAACCCCTACGACTCGCAGCTGGGGCTGTGCAGCGAAGAAGACGTGGTCTGCAACGACAAGCTGGTCGGCGTTTACGACTTTGTCGAAGATGACCCGAACACCGATGTTGTTATGGGTTACATGGAAGGCATCACCGATGCAGGCCGCCTGCGCGAGGCGCTGCAAATCGCAAAAGACTACAAAAAGCCCGTTGTGCTGATGAAGGTCGGTACGTCGGATGTCGGCAGCGCCGCTGCGGCCTCGCACACGGCTTCCCTCACCGGCTCGGACGCAGTGTTCGATGCCGTGCTCCGCGACGGAGACGACTTCAAGGTGATGGAGCGAGGGATCTGCTTGGGCCTCAAGGGACCGCTGTTCTGCGGCGACGAGACCACGTCGGTCTGGGGCTACTGAGTGGAACGGCCTCTACGGGCCGCTTCGACGAGCTCGTAGAGGCGCTCGGGCCGGCCTGCGACGCCTTGCCCTCCGGTCGCGGCGACCGTCGCGGAGAGGACATCGACGAGGCGCTCGGCGGTGTAGACGAACACGGGCGTGGTCGCGCCGGTCTCCCGGACGCGCCGGATCAAGGAGAGGCCCGCGTTCTCGTCGAAGGCGCGCTCGTTTTGGCGCTCCATGTCCGAGAGGATGGCCGCGTACTGGTCGTAGGGTCCTTCGCGTTCCGCCGCTTCGAGCGTGAGCGCGAGGGCCACGCGGTAGCCAGCGTCGCGAAAGTGCTGAATCTCCGCGCGATTGTAGCGGGGGTTGTCGTCGACCCAGAGCAGGACGGGCGCTTCGTCGTCGACGGCGGCCGCGATCGGGACGCCGTCGAATCGTGGGTCGGGACCGGGGGCCTCGGGTCGCCGCGTCGCGATCGCCCAGCCCACGACCAGTGCAGCGACCGCGAAGACCGCGACGATCGGCCATCGCTTCGGACGCTGGCTCGTCGCGGCCTCGAGTGCCTCGACGAGCGCGTCGATCGAGGGTCGGTCGGCGGGGGATTCGGAGAGCCCGGCTCGTATGCGATCCGCGACGATCCGTGGAGTCGAAGCGAGGATGTCGGTCCCAGGACGCTCGTCCGAATCGGCTAGCGACGCGTCGAGCGCGACGCAGAAGGCGTAGACGTCGGCGCGGACGTCTACGGGATCTGCGTGGCGCTGTTCGGGCGCCATGAAGCGGGGCGTGCCGCCGCCGCCGGTGACGCCGCTGGGATGGGCGAGGCCGAAGTCCACGACGCGCGCGCGCCCGTCGGCAACGACGACATTCGCAGGCTTGAAGTCGCAATGCACGATGCCGTAGCGGTGGCACGCGGCGAGGCCTCGGGCTGCCTGCAAGAACATCTCGAGTCGCCGCGCGGTGGATCGCTCGGTGTGCAGCCAGACGTCGAGGGTAGGGCCCTCGAGGAGCTCCATGACGACATACGTCGAACGTTCGATCGTGCCGACCTCGAAGACCTGGACGACGTGGGGATCCGAGATGCGCGCGAGGAGTCGCGCTTCTTCACGAACGGCGGCCGCTGCTTCGGGCCTGTGCTCGACGATCTTGATCGCGACGTGCCGATCGAGCTCGGGGTCGCGCGCTCGGAAGACGGCGCCGCTCGCTCCGCAGCCGATCGTCGTGACGACTTCGTAGCGACCGATTCGAACCGGGGGTGACTCGTCCCCGAACAGCGCCTTCTTCGCTGCCTGCCGAGCGACACGGCGGAGGAGCCGGTACGAGGGCGCGATGGGTGGGCCGATCGAGTCGGACATCGCTGGGGCTCTGTGTTGCGCGAATACGTAGTTTGGGCAACACCGCTCTCCATGGACGGCGCGCCGCGCGACGACGAGCTCTTGGAAGCGTGGGCCAAGGGCGACGCCAACGCGGGCGAGCGACTGTTCGAACGACACTTCTCGGCGGTGTTCCGGTTCTTCGCTGCCAAGCTTCCAGGCGAGGCCTCCGATCTCACTCAGGAGACATTCCTCGCGTGTGTGAAGAACGCCCGTGAGGGCGCTCGGATGATCTCGTTCAAGGCCTACCTGTTCGGCATCGCGCGCAACCAGCTGGCGATGCACTTCCGCGCGCGAGGTCGCGTCGCGTCACCTGACTTCTCTTCGCAGTCGATCGTCGATCTCGCGCCGGGTCCGTCGACGTGGTTGTCGGCGAACGAGCGCAAGACGATCCTCCTCCAGGCGATGTGCCGGCTGTGTCTCGACCATCAGATCACGCTCGAGCTCTACTATTGGGACGAGCTCTCGACCGAGGAGATCGGTGCGGTGACGGGCGTCGCGCCCGGCACGGTGCGGAGTCGACTCTCGCGGGCGCGGGAAGAGCTCGCGACGATCGTCGAGGAGCTCTCGTCGCGCCCGGCGGAGGATCGGAGCCTCGAGGAAGAGCTCGCGTCGCTCGCGCTGGCGATGGTCCGTGGCGACGCCTGAGCGGAGGCAAAATCTTTTGCCCTTCCCGGCGCCCCGGAGACCCGGGATAGTGCCGCCGTGGCGTTTCCCTCTCTCTCGGGTCGGTTGGGCGCCGTCCTCGTCTTCGTGGCGATCGGCTGCTCGGGTCCCGAGCCGAACGACCCGTCGTCCCGGGACGGCGGCGCTCGCGTCGAGGATGCGGGAGCCCGCGACGCGGGACGTGACGCCGGATCGAACGACGCCGGACGGAACGATGGCGGCGAGCGCGACGGTGGTGTGCGCGACGGCGGGCGCCGAGCGTTCGGTCCCTCCACGTTCCTGATCTCGGGCGGCGCCCACCAGACCGAGGGAGGCCGCTATCGACTCCGCCTCCGGTTGGGCGCGCCCCGACCGATCGGGCGCTCCCCCCTCGAAAGGACCTCGCGATGAGACTTCACTTCGCCGTACACCTGACGTGGATCGCTGCCTCCGCGATCGCGCCGGCCTCAGCCTGGGCCCAAGTTCCGTCTGCGATCCCGGTGCAAGGCTTCCTGACCGACGCCGACGACCAACCGCTCGATCGCTCCGTACAGTTCGTCGTGCGCCTGTTCGACGGTGCGTCCTCGACCGCGATCCTCTTCGAGGAGGAGCAGACCGTCGTCGTCGACCGCGGCGTCTTCACGGCGATGATCGGCTCGATGACCGCCCTCGACGTCGCCCTGTTCCGGGCCTCGGACGATCTCTGGGTCGAGGTCTCGATCGACGGCGACGCCATGCCGCGCTTCCCTCTCGGGACGACGCCCTACTCGGCGGTCGCGGACTACGCCGCACACGCGCCGTGGACCGGACTCGACGGCGTCCCGGCGGACCTAGCGGACGGCGACGACGCGCGGACGGAGGCCGAGGTGCGGCAGTGGTGCTTCGACGAAGAAGCCGAGCTGCGTGCCGCGCTCGACGACGACTACGTCGCGATCGGCGCCACGCTCCCGATCCCGGATGGCGCCGTCACGGAGCCCAAGCTCGCCGACGACGCCGTGAGCACGCGGACGATCGCGAACGGCGCCGTGAACACCGCGCGGATCGCCGACGGTGCAGTGACCAGCGCGAAGATTGCCACCGCCGCGGTCTCGTCGGAGAAGATCGCCAACGGCGCCGTCACGTTCACCAGCATCGCGTCGGGCGCGGTCGGCTTCTCTTCACTCGCGGTAGGCAGCGTCAGCGGGAACCGGATCTCGGCCGGAGGCGTCGGGGCGACGCAGCTCGCGAACAGCTCCGTGTCCAACACCAAGCTCAACCTCGCGACGTCGGGTCAACCGGTCGGGAGCCCGCCGTACTATCAGTTCGGGGTGGGGCAGGCCTGCGGGGCCTACGTCGCGCACGAGTTCTGCGCCCTCACCGAGACCAACGGACTGTGTCGCGTGGAGCGGTCGGGTTCGACCTGGCGTGTCTGCACGCGTGGCAACGCGACCACGTTCAGCGCCTGCGGCATGACTTGCTTCTGACGCGCGTCCTTCCGTCAGGTGAGGGGCGCCGAGACGCGCGGGAGCCGGATCGTCAGGGACGCACCGCCGCTCGCGCGATTGGCTTTGGAGAACCGACCCCCGCTGAACTCGACGGCGGAGCGAACCAAGAGCAGACCCACGCCCGTCCCGCCCCGTTTCGTCGTCGCGACGGGCGCGTCGTGGACGTCGTCGAGTTGTTCGTCGGCGAACCCGGGGCCGTCGTCTTCGATCCGTAGGACCACGTGATCGTCCTCGACCACGGCCTCGAGCCACACCCGAGTCGCTCGTGCAGCACCGCGCCCCTCGGCGGCGTTGTGGAGGAGGCGGCGCAGTGACCGTGAGAGGCCTTTCGCTCCACCGGCGTACGCGGCGAAGGCGGTCGCGGTGCTCGACACTTCGACGCGGAGCTCGTCGCTCGTGCGCGGGGTCGATGCGATCGACGTGAGCACGGCTTCGATATCGGCGGGCGCGACCGCGTCCAACGCATCGAGCTCCTCCAACGACATCTCGCGCGCTCTCCGGCTCGCGTCGTTGACCTCTTGCAGGCTCTCTCGCGCTGCACGGAGTTGCTGAGTGGCGACCGTCGCCTCGCGTTCGACGAGGGCGCGCGACGCGAGCTCGGTCGCGAGCGTCGCGGCGGAGAGCGACGAGCGAACGTCGTGATGATCTCTCAGGAGCACGCCGAGGTTTCGGCGGTGGATCTGCGCTGCGACGGCGCGCTCGGCGCCCTCCGCGACGAGGTCTTCCGTCTTCCAACCCACGAGCAGCGCGAGGCCCGCGGCGGCGACGATCAGCACGGCGTAGATACTCGATGCGACGACCGGCTGTGGCGTCGCCGAAACGACGAAGTCGATCCGGACGAGCGCCACGAAGCAGAGACCGTTCACGATCGCGCTCCACGCCGCGACGTGGCGGGAGAGCCGGAAGCCCCCCGCGAAGACGACGATCAGGATCGTGGCGATGTCGGGCTTGTGCATCAGGATCGGTGAATCGAGCGCGGGCCACAACGCGTTCGGGAGCAACGCGAAGAAGCAGACCAGGGCGTCCAGCGTGACGGACACCATGCGGGTCCGCACGTCGATGTGTTCCGGGGGCCGGACGAGGACGAAGATCGAGAAGGCGATGACGACGGTCATCGGGATCAGTGTGGCGGCGAGACGGCCAGGCGTGAGGACGTCAGTGACGATGAGGAAGCGGGCGAGCATCACCGCGCAGAAGACGATGCGGATCCAACTCAGGGCGCGTTCGATGCGGCCGGCGGTCTCGGCGACCAACGCTCGAGCTTGGCTCGCCGCCGAGCGCCTACGCGCCGCGTCCGAATTGATCGGACCACGCTCCTCGAATACCATTCCCCCGGATGGATAGCATGGTCCTGCTGGTCGTCGAGGATCATGCCGCGCTCCGGAAGGCGATTGTCGACGCCCTCGGGAGCGAGTGGCGTGTCCTCGATGCGGAGGATCTCATGAGTGCCCGGTCCATTCTCGCCGAGAATGCTATCGATACGATCCTCCTCGACGTCGCGCTCCCGGACGGAAGCGCGTTCGACTTCCTCGACTCCATCGCCGCGCTCGCGCCTCGCCCCGTCGTCGTCGCGATGAGTGGCGCCGCGACCCCCGAGGAGTCGTTCCGCCTCGCGCAGCGCGGCGTTCGGCACTTTCTCCCGAAGCCGCTCGATCTCGATGGGCTCCAGACCACGCTCCATCGCATCTCGGACGAGGCTCCCGATCTCGAGCCTCACCTTCGGAACGTCGTCGGCCACCGCGGCATCCACGACGTGGAGCGCGAAGTCCGCTCGGTGATGGTCGAGGAGGCCGTCGCGCGCGCCGGCGGCAATCGTCGCGGCGCGGCAAAGCTGCTCTCGATCTCGCGCCAGCTCCTCCAGCACATCCTTCGCCGCGCGGAGTAGCGTCGTGCGCCGCTGAGCGCTCACTTCACGCGCGTCACCGCGCACCAGTCCCGCGCACGCGTCATGCCCACGTACATCAGACTCATCTCCTGCTGACGCCACGCCTCGGCGTCCATCGGCGCGTCCGGCGGCTTGCGCATCGGCACACGCTGCGCACCGACGATCACCACCCGCGGCGCCTCCAAGCCCTTCGCGCGGTGGAGCGTGGCGAGCGCGACGCCGGGGCGGGGCATCGTCTCGTCGTCGCCGGTCAGGCGGCGGCTCGGGATGGCGCGTCGCGTGAGCTCGGCTTCGGCCGCGTCGAGGCCGTCGTTGGTACGCGCGAGGACGAGCCAGGTATCAGCGTCCTCGGTCGCGTAGCGGTCGGCGACCCAGGCGGCCTCCGCCGCGTCGTCGGGGAACGTCTCGTGGATCGGCGGGGCGCCGCCGCGCAGCGAGCGGTCGCGCGGGTCGCCCTGGGCGGGCTCGTCTTCGTGCAACGCGTCCGGGGGGAGCGACTGGATCACCGCGATCGCCTCGCGGCGGATCGGTTCGGTCGTGCGGTAGTTCAGGTGCAGTCGCCACGACCGCCCGCGGATGTCGATCCCACAGTGGGTGAGCGGGACGGGGCGCTCGAAGATGCGTTGGTAGCCGTCCCCCGCGAGCGTCAACGCGTTCGCGCGCGCTTCGCCCGTACTCGGATCGCGCACCAACTCCGCGAACAACCGCAGGTCCACCGGCGAGCAGTCCTGCGCTTCGTCGACGACCACCGCGGCGTACGGCGCCACGGCTTCGCCCGACGCCAACACCCGCGCGGCCTCGCGCGCCAAGCCGACCCGGTCCACGCCGCCGCGTCGACGACACGCCGCCTCGAACGCCTCCAGCACCGCCCACACCGCTTTGCGCTGCTTTCGGCTGAGGCGACTCCCGCGCCCGCTCCGCGATTGCCCGAGGTAGCGCGTCTCCGTCCACGCGTCGTGACGCGCGAGGACCTCTTGTCGCTCCGCCGCGTAGAATGAACGCGGGAAGCCGAGCGTCTCCTTCTGCATCGCCTCCTCCCATGCCGCGGGCACGTCCTCGCGCGCGAGGAACACGTCGTCGCGCCCCGCGCTTCGCAAGATGTCTTGCGCCACGCCCACCACCGTCCGCACGGAGATCCGATCCAGCACCGGCGCGCCCTCACCACACAGCTGGACCAGCTGTGCGCGGATGCGCTTCGCCAGCGGCTTGCTGAACACGGTGAGCAGGATCGGCCGCGCGTCTTCCGCGAACGTCGACTCCGCGAGGTGCCGCGCGCGGTGCAGACACACGACCGTCTTGCCGGTGCCGGGTCCGCCCGTGATCCGCATCGGGCCCGCGACGTCCTTCGCGACCAACCGGTGCTGCGACGGGTGCAAGAAGACTTGCCAGTCCTCCAGCGATCCACTCAAGGCGCGCGCGAGGGCGTCCTCGCCCGGCGGGAGGATCGAGATGTGGTGGCTGTTCTCCGGCGCGCGCAGCGCCTCGGCGAGCGTCGTGGCGGGTCTCGCCGACGACTCTGAGGCTTCGTAATCGCGCACGACTTCGTCGAGCGGGCGTTGGTCGCCGAGCGCGAGGATCGCCGAGGCGATCGGCTCGCGGAGCTGATACGCGAGCTCGAGGAGCTCGTCCTCGTCTCGCACCGACCGCAACAACCGCGCGGCGCGCGCGCCGATCTCGAAGTGGCGGAGGTCTTTCGGTCGCAGGTACGCGAGCGGCCCGGGCGCGGCCGCGACCTCTTGCGTCTCGGGCTTCGCCTCGTCCTCTACCGTCTCCACGATCCGGATGACCGGCCCGATCTGGATGACCTGGTGCCGCTCCGCCCAGCGGTACGCGTCGTCGTGCGCGTCCACCCACAGGAGCAGCAACTGCTCGCCCTCCTGCCGACAGATGATCCGCAGCGCGTTGCGGTTCACACCGAACGACTTGTGCGGCGACTTCTCGAGCGCGTGGAGCCGGACCGACCCGTGACCGCTCTGCAGCTTCGTGATCGCGTCGAGGACGTGCTTCACGCTCGTCGCGTCCAGCTTGCTCATCGCGCGCTGGAAGGTGTCGGCCATCGCGACCTCGAGGCCCATCGTCACTCGGCCGCCTCCTCGGGCTCCTCTTCCTCCGCCTCGACGGCGGGCGCCGCCTCTTCGTCGATCACCTCGACGCCCAGCGCCTCGGCCAACCGACGAATCGCCACCTCCGGCCAGTCGGGCGCGCGATCGTCGAGCGCGACGACCTCGATCGACTTCGCACGCAGCTCGTCGGCCGTCGCGTCGCTCTGATTCAACACCAGCGCGACGCGCTTCGACTCGAACCACAGCTCGACCACACCGCTCGACACGAGGTCGGGCGCCTCGACGGCGGGGATCGGCGCGCCCGCGTCGAGCAACATCTCGAGCCCGGGCGCGAGGACCGAAGTGACTTCGCCGAGCGCCGCGGTGCGCGCGTCTTCCGCGAGCTCCGGCGCCGGGCCCGCGAGGATCTGATCCACGACCTGCACGTCCTCACCGACGACGTTCCGCAGGATCGCCTCGGCGTAGTAGTGGAGCTGCTTCTCGTACGCGGCGAGGACCGGTGAACCCGGCGGCGGCGCGTCCGACTTGTAGTCGACCACCACCCAACGCTTCCGCGCTTCGTCCTCCGGGAAGCAGAGATCGATCACGCCGGTCACTACGCGGTCGCCCTTCGGGAACGCGAACGGCGTCTCCATCCAGCGCTCCGGCGCGGCGCGCGCGCGATCGATGACCTCGTGCCGGACGAGCCGACGCAAGACGCCCTCCGCGGCCTCGCGCTCCTCCTCGGTGAGGTCGAGCTGCGGCGCGATCGCGTCGAGCCAGCCGGGGACCGAGGCCTCCAGTTCGTCGGCCGACGCGCCGAGGTCCAACGCCTCCATCACGCGATGGACCGCCTGGCCGGCGCGCGCCCCGATGCCGGTGGCCTTTCCGCGTCGCGGTTGCACGAGATCGGTCACGGTGGTCCACCGCGTACTCGCGCGCTTCGCGGAGCGCACCGCGTCGCGGCGCCGCGCGGCCCACTCGTCGGTCGTCGCCGTGGAGACGTCGCCCTCGAGCGCCTCGTCGACCGCGGCGTCCACGCCTGCGAAGGTCTCGATCGCGGCTTCGTCGCGCTCGCCTGACGCGACGAAGCTCCGCACGCGCACGTGAGCGTCGCCCACCGGGACGATCACGTCGCGGCCCTCCTCGGGCTCCCCGAGCGCGACCGTTAGGCTCACCGGGAGCACGTTCGCGGCCTTCTTCAGTTCGGGCCCGCGCACCACGACGAGCTGATCCCGCGCGCGCGTCATCGCGACGTACACCCAACGCAGCCGCTCCTCCGCGATCTCTTGCGCCTCGCGCGCCTTGTGCGTCTCCCAGTCCGGCGGATAGAGGTCGCCGACCTTCAACGCCAGCTCGCCGCGCTCGCGATCGACGACGGCGTTGATCGTCTCGACCCTGCGGTGCGCGTGGACGAGCAAGACGACTGGCGCCTCGCGGCCCTTCGCCTTGAAGTAGGTCGTGATGCGGACCGCGCTGGCCTCCGGGTCGATCACCGGGAGGTCGTCCTCGTCGCTGACCGTGCGCGTGAGTCGAACGAGCCGCTCGATCGTCTCGGACGGCGTGGCGCTCACCGTCTCGAGCTGCAGCAGGATCGCGCGCAGCTTCTCCAGGTTCGAGAGCGCCGCCTGCCCGTTCGCGCGGAGCGCCCACACCGCGGAGGCCTGGGTCTGGTCCAGGAGAGCGTCGAGGATCGCGACCCACGACTGCCCGTCGCGCCGGCGGTGCAACGCACCGAGGAGGCGCAAGCTGAGTTGACACGGGCTCTCTGCCGGCGCCGGCACCGTGCAGCTCCACCCGCCCCCGGCCGCGACGTGTCGCGCGAGTTCTTCGTGCGTGTGGCCGAAGAGACCGCGTAGCGCGAAGACGGTCGATTCGCCGTCGTCGGGTTCGTCGATCGCGCGGAGCGCGGCGATCGAGAGGCGCACCTCGTCGCGCTCGAAGAAGCGTCGGCCGCCCTCGATGATCGACGGGATCCCCGCCGCCGTGAGGGCGTCCTGCGTGGCGGACGAGTTCGACCACGACGGGAGGAGGATCATCGCGTCGCCGTAGGCGAACGGACGCATCACTCGCTTGTCCGGGTCGAAGATCTGCGCGCCGCTCTCGACGAGCGCGCGGAGGTGATCGACCGCGGCCGCCAGCTCGTCGTCCGCGTCGAGGACGACGACCGGCTCCAGCTCGGCGGCCTCGCGGTACGGGACCAGCGGCGTGAAGTCCGGCATGTCCGCGAACAGGTGGTTCACGAACGCGACGATGTCGGGGACGGCGCGGAAGCCTTGGGTGAGCTCGGCCGTCGCGCCGCCGTTCGCGATCCACGCGGCGAGGTCGCGCCACGTCTGAACGTCGGCCCGGCGGAAGCGGTAGATCGACTGTTTGGGATCGCCGACCGCGAAGAGGCTCTTCGCGGGGCTCTCGAGCTCCGTCCACCGCGCGGCTTCGCCGTCGGGGACGAGGAGGCGCGCCACGATCTCGGCCTGCATCGGATCGGTGTCCTGCACCTCGTCGACCAGGAGGTGATCGAAACGCCCCGCGAGGCGGCGCCGCGCGGCCGGGTGCTGCGTGAGGAGCCGCGCCGCGAGGAACAACAGATCGTCGTAGTCGGCCTGGCCCGCGTCCGCGCGCGCGCCCTCGACGAACGGGACGAACGTCCCGGCGAGCGCCTCGACGAGCTCGCGATGGACGGGGCCCCAGCGCAATCGCTCGAGCGACCCGTGCCAGTCGAAGAACGCCTGCCACGCCGCGACGACCTCCTCCTTCGTCGTCCCTGGCCAGTCCGCCTTGCGCCCGCGGTTCTTCACCGGCTTGGGGACCTCGAGGGCCGCGAAGTAGACGCCGGCCTTCGCGGGATCCTCGGGGCGCGAGCTCAACGCATCGAGGAGCGCAGCGAAGCGCTCGTACAGTGTACAGCCCGCGGGGTTCTTGCACGCCGCCGCGGCGCGCGCGAAGGCGTCGGCGCGTGAGACGCCGTCGGCGCCCAGCTCCGCCCAAGGGATCTCTTCCGGCGCCGCGGCGAAGCGCAGGTCGCGGCGACTCAACGCGGTCTTCGCGGCGTCCCTCAGGTGCGTCGGCGTGACGCGCACGGCGAGCTCGACGGCGCGGTCCACGTTCCACGCCTCGCGCACGGCGCGCAGGGCGTCTTCGAGGATCGACGCGGAGGCGGTCTCGTTCGCGATCTCGAAGTCCGGCGCGAAGCCCGCGTCGAGGGCCTCGGCGCGGAGGAGCTCGAGCGCGAAGGCGTGCAGCGTGACGACCGTGAGGCGATCGAGCTGGGCGTGGACGGCGCGCCAGTACGCGCGATCTTCTCCGTCGTTGGCGAGGTGCCGATCGAGCGCGCCGCGGACCCGCGCGCGGAGCTCCTGCGTCGCGGCCTCGGTGAACGTCACGACTGCGATGCGTTCGGGCGGGACGCGCGACTCGAGCAAGCGGACGACGCGGTCCACGAGGGTGCGCGTCTTCCCGGTGCCGGCGCCGGCGGTGAGCGCGTAGGCGCGCTCGATCTCGTGGACGGCGGCGTGCCGCGCGTCGTGATCGATCGGGCGGTTCATCGGGACGACTCCAGTCCTGCGGTCAGGCGCGCTTCGAGCGTGACGTCGCTCTTGTCGAAGGCGGGTTCGCGTTCGAGCCGGAAGTACTTGTCGTTCTTGCCGGCGAAGAACGGCCACAGCCCGGCGCGCGCGCGGGCGTGACAGACGTGGAGCGCTCGGATCAACTCGGGCGCGAGGAGATCGGTTCGGCCTTCACCGACCGTGGGCGCACCGGCCACGCGCTTCGCCTTGCCGATCGCGATCGTGTGGCCGACGTCGAGGTCGAGCGCGGCGACCGCTACGCACGCGGTGTCGAAGTCCCTGTCGAAGGTCTTGAGCGTCTTCGGGACGTCGCCGCCGGTGAACGTGAGCACCGCGTCGTCGGTGCGCCACGTCTCGCGCTCGGCGAGGGACCAGGGCGTGTCGGCGACCGGTGTCTCGGGGAGCGTGATCGGCCGTGCGTCTCGGAGCGCCTCGACGTGCTCGCCGACGAGCTCGAGATCCGCGCGGAACTTCCCGCGCGCGATCTCGCGCGTCTGCTCGGCGAGCTGCGCGAGATCCGGTTCGTCCTCGAGGACACGGTCGAGCCAGGCGTTCGGTTCGGCGCTCAACGCGGCCCACGTCTCGGCGCGCACGAGCGCGCTCTGCACGGCGCCGCGGATCCACTTCGGGTCCGTCGGATCGATCGCGCCCGGGAGATACGAAGCGGGCCACGCGCGGAGGAGGTCCTGGAAGAAGAAGCGGTGCGGCTGCGCGACGAGTCGGCGCACGGCGCCGGGCCCGAGCGTGCGCGCTTCGAGCGCGGCCGCGAAGACGTCCGGATCGATGCGGCCGCTCCACGCGTCGAGGTGGAGCGCGTCGGAGCTCAGGCCCGCGCGGAGGCGATCGATCGAACGGTGGAGCCCGAGGAGCCGCCGCGCGACGACGTGGTGCGCGAGCGGTTCGACCGCATCCTGTGGCGCGCGGCGCGCTCGGGCGAGGCGACGCTCCGATTCCGAGAGCGCGCGGTCCGGCGCGTTCGGAGCGCCGACCGGATCGCAGTCCGGCGCGGCGAGCCAGTCCTCGAGTTCGGCGAGCGTCGCGCGCTCGCCTTGGAGCGCCGCCTTCACGTCGAACAGCAGGGTGCTCGGCGCGACGGGGCGCGCGGTCGTCAGTTCGTACGCGGGGACCGAGAGCCAGAGCGCGCCGCGCGTGGCGGACACGGTCGCGGCGAAGCGACGCACTTCGCGTCGGCGGCGGGCGTCCGAGTCGTCGAGGCGGACGTCGGTCGCGGTGTGGACGGCCTCGACCAGGGCGTCGGTGATCAGCGGGTCTTCGGTGCGAGCGGTCGGGAAGCGCCCCTCGGTGAGCCCGAGGACGCACACGAGATCGAACTCACCGCCGATCATCTCCATGGGCGGGAGGACGCGGACGGTCGGGTCGTCGAGCCCGCCGCCGAGCCACGGCGTGCCGCGGAGGATCCGCTCCAGAGTACGGCGCGCCTGCTGGCGCCCGACGTTCGGACCCGCGGGGCGACCGATGCTCTTCAGGACGGCGGTGACCGCGGCGCGCTCCGGTCGACTCGACGCCCAACGCTCGACCCACTTCACCCACGCCTTCACGTGCGTCGCGAACGGCGCGGACTCGGGCCACGCGTCGAAGTCTTCGCGGAGCGCGCGGATCGACTGCGCGAGCGCGCGCGTCGCGGCGATCTTGTTGGCGTCCTCTTCGGCGTCGAGCCCGTCTTCGAGCTTCGTGAGGCCGTCGAGGATCCGCGTGGTGTCGCGCGAAACGCCGACCTCGCGGAGCAGCGAGCGCCATCGCCCGCGGCCTCGGACCGCGGCGGGCCCGAGCCTCGCGCGGAGGCGGAGCGAGGGCGTACGGAGAAAGCGATACCAGTCGACCG
Source organism: bacterium (assembly GCA_030426505.1). Taxonomy (GTDB): domain Bacteria; phylum Myxococcota; class Kuafuiibacteriia; order Kuafuiibacteriales; family Kuafuiibacteriaceae; genus JAUHYN01. The sequence continues at coordinate 13,381 of JAUHYN010000012.1, forward strand.
TGGTGTCCGCGCCGTCGCTCAACGCGATCGCGTGGAGGAGCAGTCGCGCCGGGCCTGCGGTCGAGAGGGGCGGGCCGGTGAGCCAAGTGGCGGGGACGTCGGCTTCGGCGAGCGCGTCCTTCAACAGCGCCGCGGAGCTCGGGTCGGGGAGGACGAACGCGATGCGATCGAGTGGCGTGCCGGCGTGGATCGCTTCGAGCGCGCGTCGCACCGCGGCGCGGACCTCGCGGTGCTCGTCGAGGTTCCGGATCGCCTCGACGTCGGTGGTCGAGGTCGCGGCGGTCGCGTCCTCGACGAAGAGCCAGCGACGCAAGTGGTGCGAACCGGTCGCGGTGTCGAGATCAGGGAGGACGAGCTCGGCGCTCTGGGCGGCGGCGCGGATCCCGTGCGGCGCGGGCGCGAGGTTCTCGAGCGGGTAGAGGCCGAGGCGGACACACGGGCGCGACTGGCACCACGCTCTCAGCGCCTCGAACGCAGCCGGCGCGAGTTGGCGATCGCCGAGCACCACGGTCGCTTGGTCACGGTGGACGGGGAGGCCGTCGCCGCTCGCGGACGCCGCGGCGGCCACGTGGACGTCGGTGCGCGAGTAGAGCTTCGCTTCGTCGCGGCGCGCGGTGATCGCTTCGAGGAGCTCGGCGACGATCACGAGGCGCTCGCGCACGCCGTCGGGCGCGTCGATCGAGCGGAGGCGATCCGGCGTGAGGCGCGCCTGCTCCACCGCGCGCACGGCGGCCTCGAGTGTGGCCGTCCAGCCGGGGCGGGCGAGCGTCGCGCCGTAGCCCGCGAGGCCGTCGTCAGCGAGGCGCGCGACCTCGGCTTCGATCGTGGTGGTGAGCCAGCCGGGCGGCTCGGGCGCGAGGCCTCGTCGCGCGAGCGCCGGGACGCCGAGCTCCGAGAGGAGCACCTCCACGGTGGAGAACCGCACGCGGATGAACGGGCCGAGGTCGCCGAGCGCCCGTCGCGCGAGATCCGCGGAGCCGGCGGAGGGCGCGACGATCCGCACGCGGGCGTGGGGATCGTCGACGAGGGCCCGCGCGCGGCGAATGGCTTGCTCGAGTGAAGCGCCTGGCGGCATTCTTGCGACGTTAGGCAGGGTGTCGGGGCCAGGCAAGCGGCCCGACGCGGCTCGGCGCGTTTCTTCTCGAGGGTGTGCATTCGAGATCGTGTTCTCGGATCTTCCGGGCGGCGCGCCGTTAGATCGCTCGGATCCGTGCCGCCTGCGAAGCGGTGCGCGCACCGTTCGCGGGCGTGCGCGCACGCTTCGATTCCACCTCCCTCGCCTCGACTCCACGCACGCTCCGCGTGGCACGCCCGCTGCAAATCCCTGGCGCCATGCCCGTCGATCGCACTCGCCACGACCGCTCACCGATCGCACTCCGCCCGCGTCGCACGATCGCGGAGTCGACCCGCACTCGGAGGCCCGAAGTCGTCGCCGACACGCGCCCCGTCTGGCGACAGCGCGGCGCGTTCGTCGAGCGCGGCGGCGCGGAGGCGCCACGCACCGAAGGCACGCGCGCGCCGCGCGCACACCGTGGCATTGGCGCCGGCGGTGATCCGCGCGCGGCCTCCGGCGCCCCGCAGCCATCGCGCACGGGCGGGGGCGGCGCCTCGGTCGGCATCGGCGGCCGCCAACACGCGCCGCGGCCCGCCGCGCCCTTGCCGAACGACGAAGGCTTTCACACCGACGCCTCCGGTCGCCCGACGTTCTACGGGACGGACGACGACTCGAACTACCTCGTCGAGCAGACCGACGACGGCGTGAAGATCACCAACCTCGACACGAACGACGTCTTCGAGATCGGGCACGACGAGCTGCAAGGGCACCTCGCGATCTCGCTCCGCGACGGCGACGACCACGTCATCGTCGACGAGTCCGTCACCATCTCCCTCGCGATCGGCGGCGGCGACGGCGACGACGTCATCGACGCGTCCCTCGCGCAGGGCGCCATCTTCGCGCAAGGCGGCGACGGCGACGACACGATCTACGGCGGCGCGAACGACGACACCCTCGACGGCGGCGCTGGCGACGACGAGATCCGCGGCGGCGAAGGCACCGACTGGGTCTCGGGCAACACCGGCAACGACTCGCTCCTCGGGCAAGGCGGCGACGACGTCGTCACCGGCGGCGAAGGGCACGACGTCGTGATGGGCGGCGAGGGCGCGGACCGCCTCTACGGTGGCGACGGCTCCGACGCGATCTACGCCGACGCCGACGACACCCGAATCGACGCGGGTCTCGTTCAAGGACGGCGCGGCACGCCGCCCGGCGGCGACGAATTCGAAGATCTGATCGTCGCGGAGCAGGGCGCCGTTGCCGTCGACGGGCTCGACGCGGGGGACGTCGTCGCCCACCACGACCCCGCCGCCACGCAGGCCTGGCTCGACGCGCACCCCGAGTTCGAGATCGATCAGAGCGATCCGGACTTCGCCGCGCGCGTGTTCGCGGACCTCGGCGTCATGCTCGCCACGCCGCACTCCGCGGACCTCCTCGACGAGCTCGCGCAGGCCCTCGACGACGCCAACGAACACATCGTCTTCATCCCGCGCGACCGCCCGGGCGCGTCGTGGGGTTGGGCCGACGACGAATCGCTCGACGACACCTACGAGCTCGAGTCGAGCCTCCGGACGGTGCCGTACGAGACGCAGGTCGAACTCCTCGGCGATGTCGTAGCCGTGCGCCCCGAGTCGAATCGCTTCCCGCTCCCCGCCACGTTCCACGAGCTCGTCCACGCGTACCAGTGGCTGATCGGTCCCGACGCGGAGGGCACGACCGTCTTCGAGGACGGGACCGACGTCGAGAACGACGAGCTCCAGGCGACCGGCCTCGACTGGCTCGACGCGAACCTCGACGTCCAGCCGGGCGGTGTGGGCGCGGATCGCAACGGCACGCCGTACAGCGACAACGCGTTCCGCGAGGCGCTCGGGCTGAGGTTGCGTCAGCGGTACGGTGGCGCGCAGGGCGACATGTCCGAGGCGCAGACGTTGGGGTGGCGGTTGTTGGATGCGTTGATGCGCGGGATGGCTCAGTAGACCGGGAGCAATGACGTGCGTACATCTGGTCTTGTGTCCCGTTGTCGCGCTCGATACGGGATCGCGTCGTGGCGAAGAGAGGGAAGTCGCGCGCACGTCGCGCGCGAAAGGACGTGGAGTGGTTGGTGGGCGTCGACCTCCTCGCTGAGCAGGTCGAAGACGAAGAGGGTCTGTTTCAGCCGGCGGCGGTGATGATCGTCGGGCCCGACGGCGGGATCCTCGGGACGCACCTCGGTCGGCCGGAAGATGTCCTCGAGATGTCGGCGATGTGTCTCGCGCGATCGATCGAGTCGCCGATGTTCGGTCGCCCCCACGCTCCGGATCGTCTGCGCGTCGACTCGGAGGAGCTCGCCTCCGCCCTGCGCGCGTCGCAGCCCCAGATCGAGGTGGTCGTCGGTCGGACGCCCGAGCTCGCCGTCCTCTTCGATCGCATGAAGGAGGAGCTCGGGGAGCTCCAACTCGACTCAGCAACCTACCTGTCCCCTGGAGTCGAAGCGCTCGAACTCGCGCCGTTCTTTCGGGCCACGGCGGCGTTCTACCGCGCCGCGCCGTGGCGGCTCGCCGTCGACGATCGGTGCCTCTTCCTCGTGTCGGCTCCGAAGCTCGGGCTCGAGGAAGCCGCCGTCACGATCGTCGGCGCGCAGGACGAGCAGTTCGGGTTCGTCGTCTTCGAGGACCTCGACGCGCTCGATGCGTTCGTCGAATCCGCGGATGCCTTGGAGGGAGACGATGTGCCGTACGGGATGCCGACGTTCCTCTCGATGAACTTCGAACGCGGCGAAGAGATCCCGGAGTCCCTGCGCGAAGAGATCACGGCGAACGACTGGGAGATCGCGGGCCCCGACGCTTATCCGTGGGTCGTCCGCACCGAGGACCTACAGCCTCACCTCCCGACGCGTGCCGAGTTGGCGTGTGTCGAGGCGATCGCCGCTGCGGTCACTCACGCCATGGCCGACGAGGATCCGCTCCGCGCCGCGTGGGAGGGCGGGGCGTCGGTCGCGGGGACGGTCGAGGTCGACACGCTGTGTGGGCCCATCGAAGTCGCGTGGCGCGCCGCGCTCGACGAGGGGCCGGAGGCGTACTCGGGCGACCACTTCGAAGATCTCGCGGCGCTCGAAAGGGTGGGTGACCTCGACTCCGATCTGCGCCGGATCGTCGAGTACGATCTCCTCGGGCGCTTCCAGGACTCGGCGTTCGCCGCAGGCGTGACGATGGCCGGTGTCCTCGCCGTCGCGATGGACCTCGCGGCGACGCGCCTCGGGGTCTCGATCGCGTCGCTCACCCCGGACGACCTCGAGACGCTCCTCTTCGACGTCTTCCCCGAGGAGGTGACCCTGCGTCCCGAAGAGGCGCCCGAATTCATCCGCGACCTCCGCGCCTTCTTCGGGTTCCTCGAGCGCGAGTTCGACCGCCCGGGCGCGGGGGCGTGTCGTGCCTTCCTCGACGCGCGGGTCGAACGGAGGATGTCCGAGGAGCTCGCAGACGCGTCGCTCTACGCGCCCGCGAAGGAGGTCATCATGCGAGGCTACGAGTCCGGCTACGACATGGACTCCCAGGAGGGCTTCGAGGCTTGGATGCGACTCCAGGCGCGCACCTCACCACCTCAGGCCCCGACGCAGGCGGCGAAGCCGGCGAAGGGCGCGGCGGCGAAGAAGAAGGACAAGCGCAAGCAGGCGCGCAAGGCGCGGAAGCGGAATCGGTAGTCCGTTCAGACGGACTCGCCCCATGGGCGAGACCGATTCACCGCGAGGGCGCGATGATCCGGCGCTTCGTCGACAACCACGCGACGCGGGCGCCGACCGGATCCACGAGCCCGTATGCGTACAACTCGTAGAGCAGCGCCGCTTGGAACGTGTACGCGCCGTCCGGCCTGAGATCGCACGCGGGCGCGCCGGTGAGCGTCACCGAGGGCTGGCGGGAGGAGACCGGCATCGGGGGGCAGTCGTCGTGTCGGTAGCCGTCGCCGTCCGCGTGACGCGCTTCGTGGATCAGCGCGTAGATCCGCTCGAGGAGATCGAGGTCGAAGAACTCCGGCGTGACCGCGATGGTGTTCTCGCCGTCGTAGACCGCGACCGTCCAAGCGTCGTCGACGCGCACGCGCGCGATGCGCCGGCTCCACCACGCGAGGAGCGCGTCGCCGTCGAGCGCGAAGCCGAACGTGCGATCGAACGTCGTGTTGGCGCGGTAGTCCTCGGAGTCGATCGCGAGCGACGTCGCTTCGAGCGCTTCGATCGAGCGGAGCGTCTCGTCGAGCACGCGCCGTTGATCCGGCGTGAAGTCGACGAGGACCGTCGTCGAGGCGCCGACCGTCAGCGATCCCCGGTGGGTCGCGCAGCCCGTGAGCAGGGCGGCGACGAGGAGCATCACGGCTGCGTACACGCGCGCCGAGCATAGCGCGGATGGCCTCGGCCGCCGCGTTCGGCGTAGCATCCCCGCGTGCTCCGCCGCGTCGCCGTCTTCGCCTTCGCGTTCGCCGCCGCGTGTGGCTCGGGCCTCCCGTTCGAACCCGCGGGGCCCGACGCCGCGCCCGACCCGTCTATCGAAGGCCCCTACGCGGTGGGCGTGCGCACGATCGTGGTGAAGGACCCGCTCCGCACGATGGAGGGTACGCGTGAGCCGCTGCGGCTCACGGTCGAGGTCTGGTACCCCGCGACCGAAGAGGCCCGCGAGGCCGCGCCGGAGACGTACCCGTTCCGCGACTTCCTCCCGCCCGAGTACCACGAGCGCGCCGACCAGCTCGGCGGCTTCGAGACGACCGCGGTGCGCGACGCGCCGGCGGTCGACGAGGCGTTCCCGCTCGTCCTCTTCAGTCACGGCAGCGGCGGCGTGCGCGTGCAGTCGACGTTCCTCACGATCGCGCTCGCGAGCCACGGCTACGTCGTCGCGGCGCCGGATCACCCGGGCAACACGCTCTACGATCTCGTGGAGGACGGGGACCTCGATCTCGAGTCGCTCGGCAACGGCCTCTTCGATCGCCCCAAGGATCTCATCGCCACGCTCGACGGGGTCCTCGACGAGTTCGAGATCGACGAGGCGAACATCGGCGCCGCCGGTCACTCCTTCGGATCCGTCACGTCCCTCCGCGCCGCCGCGCTCGACCCGCGCATCCGCGCCGTCGCCGCGCAGACCCCCGCGAGCGCAGGGCTCACGTGGCTCGGGGTCGACGTCGATCCCGCGGCGCTCGACGTCCCGATCATGATCCAGGACGCGGGCCTCGATCGCACGCTCCCGGTCGAAGAGAACGCGCAGCTGTTGTGGCCCTCGCTCTCGAAGCCGCGCGCCTACCTCTCGATCCTCGCGGGCGGGCACTTCACCTACAGCGATCTCTGCGGTCTCGATCTCGGAGTGCTCCTCGCCGCGGACGATCTCGGGGTCGGCGACGTCCTCGACGACGGCTGCGCCGAGGAGTACGTCCCGGCGACCGAGGCCCACGTGGTGATCCGCCACTTCACGATCGGCCTCTTCAACGCCTACCTCCGCGGCTCCGATGGCGCGCGCGCCCAGCTGGACGACCCCGCGATCCTCTCCACCGTCGCGTCGTACGACGGCGATCTGTGATCGCGCCTCGGGTTGCTTCCGCGGCCCTCGACGTGTGACGGTCCGCTCGCCCCATGCGTCGGACGTTGCTGTTGGCCCTCGCCCTGATCGGCTCCGCCGCACTCGCTGCTCCGGCCGCCGCCAAGTCCAAGCGTGTCCGCATCACCACGACGCCGAAGGGCGCGACGGTCCACCTCGACGACGTCGCGTCGAAGCCGATCGGCATCACCCCGGTCCGGGTGGCGATCGAGCACGGCTACCACGAGCTCATCGTCATGCTCGACGGCTACCGGACCGAACGCATCGAGCTGAACGTCGACGCGAGGACGAAGGACCTCACGCTCGAGCTCGTCCGGCTCGCGCGCCTCGAGATCACACCGGTCACCGCCGACACCGCGGGCGCGACGCTCTCCGTCGACGGTCGCGCCGTGGGCCCGCTCCCGTACAAGGGCTTCATGGTGCCGGGCCGCCACCAGGTCACGATCGAGAAGGACGGCTTCTCGCCGTTCACCGATTGGGTCGAGCTGAAGTCCGGCGAGGTCTTCGCGCTCTCCGTCAAACTCGAGAAGGCGGCCGCCGACACGGGGACGCTGTTCGTCGCCGCCGACGTCGACGGCGCGAATGTCTCCATCGACGGCGTCGACCGCGGGACGGCACCCGTCACGCTGCAGCTGCCGGTGGGGCCGGTGCTCGTCGAGGTGAAGAAAGCGGGGCTGCCCTCGTGGAGTGAGACCGTTCAGATCGCGCCCGGCGCGAAGGCGATCGCACGCGCGACGATCCGACCGAAGGCAGGCCCGACGGGGACGCTCCTCGCGATCGCCTCCGTGCCCGGCACGACCGTGATCATCGACGGCGTGAAGACCGGCACCGCGCCCGTCACGCTGGACGCCGTCACGCCCGGCACACACGTCGTCGAGGGGTACAAGAAGGGCTACGACCGCGCGCAGGCCACGGTGAAGGTCGTCGCGGGGGAGCAAGCCGTGGTGAAGCTCGACCTCGAGATCGCGAAGGAGCGGTACGGTTCGCTCGCGGTGCGGTCCTCGGTGCCGGGCGCGATCGTCTACGTGGACGGGAGCTCGCGCGGGCGCGCTCCGGTCGAGCTGTCGAAGGTGACGCTCGGGGAGCACGCGGTCGTCGTTCGCAAACGCGGCTTCATGGACTTCAAGGCCACGTGTACGGTCGAAGAGCTCGAGCCGTGTCGCATCGTCGCGGACCTCGTCGCGCTCGCGAACATCCGCGTGATCGCTTCGCCGATGAAGGGGCGGTTGTCCGTGGACGGCCAGGACGTCGGCAAGATCCCGTACGAGGGCGTCGTCTCGGCGTCGACCCACGTACTGCGTGTGGAGGCGAAGGACTACGACCCGGTCGAGGACACGATCCAGTTCGTCGCGTCGGACGAGGTGCAAGAGATCCGCTTCGATCTCGAACCCAGCGAGACCAGCACCATGGCGGTCGCCGCGCGCGAGGCGGCGGCGTACGCGCGCCGCAAGATCCAATACGCGGGCGCCACCACGTACAGCGGCGTCCCGCTCGGGCCGGGCATGAACACGATCGACTTCGTGATCGGCGCGCCCTACCTGATCGAGATCCGCGGCGGCACCGGCATCGTCGACGACCTCGCGGGGAGCGTCGGCCTCCGCTTCCTCGAGCGCGACGCTTCGCTCGGCGTCGCCGAGATCGAGTTCGGCGCGCACATCGGGAAGCGCCCGGTCGACGCGTTCTCGATCGGCGCGCGCGGCACGTTGTTCACGGGCACGAACTTCTCGAACATCTTCGACCTCGGCCTCTCCGCCGAGGGCATGGCCACGCTCCACTTCGGCGACGCCGGCGCATTCACCGCCTTCATCGGCGGCGAGGTCGTCCACGATCGCTGGACCAACGAACCCGGCATCGACCCGGAGGGCGCCGTCGACGGCGACCAGACCTCCGCGCGCCTCTTCACCGGCGGCCGGATCACGTACTGGGCGAGCGACAGCTGGGCGTTCTTCGTCGACGTCGACGTCACCCTCGCCGGCGAAGACCGGCTCTTGTTCCAAGAGTTGGTGTTCGGCGCGATCGACGACGACCCACGCCTGGGCGCTCACGTCGGCGCGACGTTCACGTATTGAGGGAGCTTGCAGCTTGCAGCTGGCAGCAAGACCTCTTGGCGTTGCTCAGGAGATCTTGCTGCAAGCTGCCCACTGATAGCTGTCGGCTAAGCTAGCGCACTACGTTCAGCCGCGCTGCGCGCGCCTTCCTGGCACAGCTCGAAGCGAACCTCCCTTCGGGAGGTCCGTTCTCGCTAGAAGAACATCCTCAGTTGGGCGCGGGCGACTTCGTAGCGGCGTTGGCGCTCGTAGGTGGCGCGGAGCTCGAGGTTCGTCGTGAGGTTCAGGGCGGCGGTCGCTTCGAGGAGGAAGGGCGCGCCGTCGTCGCCGGGCAGGGCGTCGGGGTAGGGCTGGCCGAGGAGCGGGTAGAGATAGCGCGCTTCGCCGCCGATGCGCAGCGCGTCGAAGGGCGTGATCAACACGCCGACGGAGGCGCCGAGCGCGACGCGGTAGCGCTTGTCGAACGCGGGGCCCGCGCCGCCGCTCGCGTCGGCGAAGGCGTACAAGAGCAGCGCGTCGAAGGGCTCCGCCGAGAGGCCGGGGCCGCCCGCGAGCTCGTAGTACAGGCACGACGAGCCCGCGCAGCCGTCCTGGTGCAGGCGCTCCACGCCGGTGGACAGGCGCCACGACGGCCGGAACACCCAGCGGTCGTACGGCGTGATCGAGACGATGCGCAGGAGCCGCACCATCTCGATCTGGGGTTCGAAGCCGCGCGTCGGTTCCACGGGGACGCGCAGCTGCGTGCGGAGGAACTCGATCTGCGAGCCGCGCACGTATCCGTTCGCGAGCCC
>JAUHYN010000879.1 GCA_030426505.1 bacterium
GAAGTGCGCGCCGAAGAAGGGCGACGCGACGTTCGTCGGGACGGCGAAGTGTGTGGAGTGCCACGAGGAGGCGTACGCGTTCTGGAAGAAGACGAAACACGCGAAGGCGTGGGCGACGCTCGAAGACGACGGCAAGCACTTCGATCTAACCTGCATCGGCTGCCACACCGTGGGGTACGAGAAGGCGGGCGGCTTCTGCCGGCTCGTCGATGTGAAGGGGTATGAGGACGTCGGGTGCGAGAACTGCCACGGGCCGGGCTCGATCCACATCGAGGACTCGGACCCTTCGTCGATCGTTCTCGAGTCGCCGGAGTCGACGTGCGCGGGTGAGTGCCACGTGCCGGAGCACAGCGACGCGTTCGTCTACGAGAAGTACCTGCGGGAGATCACGGGACCTGGTCACGAGCTGGACGAAGGCTGATCGAGTCGCGCTGTTCGCGCTGCTCACGTTCGCGACGAGCGCGTGTCGGCTCGGCGCGCCCTCGCTCGAAGTCACGCGTACGCCGGCCGTCGTGGTGCCGGAGCCGTTCTACGCGCCGGAGCGGCTGGAGCGCGTCGGAGATCTGTACGGCGCGATCGATACGTCGTCGGTGGCAGAGATCTTCGTCGCGGTCGAAGCGGCGGAAGAGGAAGAGGTGCTCGCGGGCGACGTCTTCGTGTCGCCGATCCTCGCGGTGACCGGCACCGTCACCTACGACATCCCGATGTCCGACGACCCGCGCGTCGACGAGTGGGTCGAGTACCTGACCGGGCGCGGGCGCGTGTGGTTCGAGCGGTGGCTCGCGCGGTCGACGCGGTACGTCCCGATCTTCTGGCGGATCCTCGAACAGTACGGGCTCCCGAAGGACCTCGTGTTCCTCTCGATGATCGAGAGCGGCTTCTCACCGAAGGCGTACTCCTGGGCGCACGCCGCGGGCGCGTGGCAGTTCATGCCGTTCACCGGGCGGCGCTACGGGCTGCGGATCGGGTTCTGGGTCGACGAGCGGCGCGACTTCGAGCGCGCGACGCACGCCGCGGCGCGCCTGCTCACTGCGCTCTACACGCAGTTCGACGACTGGTACCTCGCGTGGGCTGCGTACAACGCGGGGACGGGGCGGATGCGCAAGGCGATTCGGCGCGCGCGCACTGAAGACTTCTGGAGACTGTCGCGGACGTGGCACCTCAAGAAGGAGACGCGCCACTACGTGCCGAAGATGTTGGCGGCGGCGCGGATCTCGAAGTCGCCGGGGCAGTACGGCTTCGAGGACGTGGAGTACCTCCCGGAGCTCGAGTGGGAAGTGCTGACCGTGACGGTCGCGACGGACCTCGAGACGCTCGCGAAGACGTGCGGTGACGTGCAGCTCGAGCGGATGCAGATGCTCAACCCCGAGCTGCGCTGCGACGTCACGCCGCCCGGCCGCCGCTATCACGCGCGCGTGCCCCGGGGCTCGGCGAAGACTTGCCTCGAAGGGTTGGAGGCGCTCGGCGAGCGGCGCATGACGTACCGGCACCACGAGGTGCAGCGGCGCGACACGTTGGAGTCGATCGCGAAGCAGTACCACACGACGGCGGACGCCATTGCTACATTCAATGGAATGGACGAAGCGGGTGTGCTCGCGTTCGATGAGATCGTCGTGCCGATCCCGATCGCGATGAACGAGCTCGTCCCGATCGAAGAGCCCCCGGATCGGCAGTACCGCCCGTCGAAGTACGGACCGGAGGGCGCGCAGGTGATCACGCACGTCGTCGGGCGCGGCGAATCGCTGTGGAGGATCGCGCGGCGCTACCGCGTCAGCCTCAAGAAATTGCGCTTGTGGAACGGATTGTGGCGGTCGTCGCGGCTGCGGATCGGGCAGCGATTGAAGATCTATCGGGGCGGCGGCGGGAGCCCGAGCGGGCCGAAGCGGCGCCGGCGCCTCTGAGATTCGTCATTGATTCCAATGGGTTGGAGATGCTGTGGGTCGCAGACCCGCATGGCTATGGGCTCTGATCGCGTGCGCAATCCCTTGGGGGTCCGGGTCCGAGACACCGCCAGATGTTGTGGGGTAGGGCTTGACAGACCCTAGGTCCACCTTTATCTCGTCGATCAAGTCGCGGGCCGAGGCCTGCGCCATAGGAGGATCGAAACAATGACCAAGGCAGAGCTCCTCGAGGCGATCGCAAAAGGTAACCCCGAGCTGACCAAGAAGCAGGTGTCGACCGTCGTCGAGTCCGTGTTCGCGACGATGACCACCGCCATCAAGAAGAACAAGAAGTTCTCGTACCCCGGCTTCGGCTCGTTCGAGGTTCGCCAGCGCAAGGCGCGCATGGGCCGCAACCCGCAGACCGGTGAGACGATGAAGATCAAGGCGTCGAAGACGGTCGGCTTCAAGCCGGCGAAGGCGCTCAAGGACAAGCTCTAAGGAGCGGTCCGCGGCCACGCAACCGCGTGGCTACGCAACGAACGCGGCCCCTCGGTGACGCGGGGGCCTGGATGGCTCGTCAGGCGGGCTCCGAACCCATCGCGGTTCGGAGCCCGTTTTTTTTTGCCCGTCCCTCCGCACGTTGATCGGGGGATCCGATCCACTTGACTGACGAGTCAATCAATCGAAGAAAGGGACCCCATGGGGACCCTCCGCTTCGACGGCAAGACCGTCATCGTCACCGGCGCTGGTAACGGACTCGGCCGCGCCCACGCGCTGCTGTTCGGCAGTCGGGGCGCGAACGTCGTCGTCAACGATCTCGGCGGGAGCATGCACGGCGGCGGCAAGAGCAGCGCTGCGGCCGACGAAGTCGTCGAGCAGATCAAGGCGAGCGGTGGGAACGCCGTCGCGAACTACGACTCGGTCGAGGACGGCGCGAGCATCGTGAAGACGGCGATGGACGCGTTCGGTCGCGTCGACGTCCTCGTGAACAACGCGGGCATCCTCCGCGACAAGAGCTTCGCGAAGATGACGGAGGAGGACTGGGAGCTCGTCTACCGCGTCCACGTCCTCGGCGCGTTCCGCGTCACGCACGCGGTCTGGCCGATCATGCGCGAGCAGCAGTACGGGCGCATCGTGATGACGGCGTCGGCCGCGGGCCTCTACGGCAACTTCGGTCAGGCGAACTACAGCATGGCGAAGCTCGGCCTCGCCGGCTTCTCGAACACGCTCGCGATCGAGGGGCGCACCAAGAACGTCCACGTGAACACGATCGCGCCGATCGCCGGCTCGCGGCTCACCGAGACGGTGATGCCGAAGGAGCTCGTCGACGCGCTGAAGCCCGAGTACGTGAGCCCCCTCGTCGCGTACCTCTGCCACGAGGACACGGACGAGACCGGCGGCATCTTCGAGGTGGGCGGTGGCTTCTTCGGCAAGCTGCGCTGGGAGCGCGCGGCCGGTTCGATGACGCGCGTGGGGCGCGAGATCACGCCGGAGACGATCGCGAAGGCGTGGGATCGCATCGCGGGCTTCGACGACGCGACGCACCCCGCGGACATCATGCAGTCGATGCAGCCGATCGTGGAGAACGTCAACGCGGGCCCGAGCCGCGGCGGCAACGAGTTCATCGACGTGGACGCGGCGCTCGGCTTCGAGTTCCCGCCGATCCAGACGAAGTACGATCAGCGTGACCTCGCGCTGTACGCGCTCGGCGTCGGCGCGGCGGAGGATCCGGCGGGCGCGGAGCTCCCGCTCGTGTACGAGCTGCACGGCGACGGCTTCAAGGCGCTCCCGACGTACGCGGTCGTGCCCGCGGTGAACGCGTTCCTCGACGCCGCGAAGGAGGGCATGACGGCGCCCGGCCTGAACTACGGGCTCGACCGCATCCTCCACGGCGAACAGCGTACCGAGCTGCTCCGGCCGCTGCTCGACGTCTCGCCCCTGCTCTCCTTCGATCGCGTGGGCTTCGCACGCCATGCGCTCGGCTTCGACCCGAACGATCTCGACGTCGACCTGTACGGGCGTCGATGTCTCGTCTCGGGAGCGAACTCCGGCCTCGGCTACGCGACCTCCCTCGCACTCGCGGACCTCGGCGCCGAGGTCGTCTTGCTATGTCGCAATCGAGAGCGAGGCGAGGCCGCCGCCGGGTCGATCCGCGAGGCGACCGGCAATCGGCGCGTCACGTTATGTCAGGTCGACCTCTCCGATCTGGC
>JAUHYN010000880.1 GCA_030426505.1 bacterium
CACGCAGCTCGCCGACGCGTTCGTACAGAACGAGATCCTGCGGATGCTGATGTCGCTGTACGTCTTCCAGGCGGACGAGTTCGATCTCTCCGACGACGACATCCGCTCCGCGTCGCGACGCGTGGCGCTGCTCCTCGGCCTCGGCGCGTCGGCCCGCCGCTCCGCCGAGGGCCGCCTCATGGGCGCGTACACGGAGATCCGCGGGCGCGCGCTGGAGTGCGTCGCGAAGCTCACCGAGCAGATCGACACGCACCTCATGCGCGTGTCCACGTTCCGTCAGATCGTCGAACAGGACCGCGCCCTCACCGCCGGCTCCGACGAGAACTTCGTCCTCGGGCTCCTCTCCGCGCTCGAGAACTACAAGGGCAGCGTCTTCTGGGACGAGGTCGTCGAACTGATCGCGCAGGGGAGCGTCGCCGCGGAGCGCTTCACCGCCGACTTCGCGCGCATCCCGCGCGAACACCGCGCGGCGATCGCGCGCCGCTACGTGGACATGATGGCGGAGGACGCCGCCGCGCTGATCGACTTCCTGGTCTACGTCGCCACGCGCGACATGGAGGTCGGCGCGACGGAGGACGACGCGACCTCGCCCTGGATGTGGAGCGCGATGATGGCGCACCTCGAGTCGAGCGAGCTCGCCCTCGAGCGCCTCACGCAGCGCCTCGACACCGAGGCCACCACGGACGCCCTCTACCGCCTCGCGATCGCGTACTCGCCGGGCGACATCGCGAAGCTCGCGGACACCATCGAGGCCGCGGACACTTCCACGCGCGGCGCGCGGGTCGTGCGCGCGCTCCGTTCCGTCATCCTGCTCGCGTACCACCGCTCGAACGCCGTCGGCCGGATCTGCACGCGCGTCCTCGCGCGCACGCCGGAGTTCCTCGCGCGGCTCGGTGACGCGCGTCGCCTCAAGGATCTCGCGAGCGAGATCAACCAACAGGCGGCGCACGAGCGACGCCCCCTCCAACAGATCGAGCTCCTCGGCGACGCGTTCGACGTCGCCGTGCTGCGCGCCGCGCTGATCGCGGTCCTCGAGGGCGCCCCCGCCGCGCGCGACGAGGAGTTCACGGGCGCCGTCGACATCTACGTGCGCGAGCTGTTCAAGGCGTGCTTCCGCGAGGTGCGCCAGCGCTCGCCGATCTTCCAGAACTACCGCCCGGGTTCGCGCATCGCCGTCTACGCGACCGGCGGCTACGGGCGCGGCGAAGCGTTCGGCGGCGACTGGGACTACCTCGCGGTCGTGGACCGCGACGACCGCGGCCTCAAGAAGTTCTTCGGCAAGGTGCTGCAGCGCGTGTCGGGCGCGATGACCCGCCGCGGCTTGCACCCGCACAACCGCTTCACGGATCACTTCAACGCGTACGTGGTGAGCATCCCGGAGTTGGTGGAGTACTTCCGCAGTCGGTCGCCCGAGACGTTCATCGACGAGGCCGAAGTCCTCGAGGCGCGCTTCTTCCTCGGCGACCCGCAGGTCGCGCGCAGCTACAACGAAGAAGTGCGCGACCTCGTCTCGAGGCACAACGGCGCCGCGTTCGTGCGCGACATCCTCGACGAGCTCGACGACCGGCGCACCGCCCTCCCCGACGCGCTGAACCTCAAACTCGGAGCCGGCGGGCTGCGCGAGATCCACCTGCTGTGGCTGGCGATTCGCATCATCGCGGATCTGCCCGGCCCCTTGGTGCCGGAGCTGCTCGGGAAAGCGGCGGACACCCTGCCCGAGTGCCGTTCCGATCTGCGATTCCTCATGCTCGCGAATGCTGATCTGAGACGCGCGCGGGATCTCTATCGACTCGTCGTGGCGTTCGACGATTCCATGGTGCCCGAGGAGATCGTGGAGATCGCAAGAGACCTCGCGCCGCTTCGACTGGCGGGCGTGCGCGGTGACTACGGGCAGGAGCTCGAGCGCCTGATGCAGGCGTCGGCGCTCCGCATCGACAAGGTCGCGACCGCGATCCGAACCCGCATTCGCTGAAGCGAAGATCGCGATGGAGCCGCCCCACATCCTCCACGTCTTCCCCTCCTACGGACTGGGCGGCGTCCCGATTCGCTTCGCGGGGATCATCAACCACTTCGGCAAGCGCTACCGGCACACGATCTACATGCTCGACGGCAACGCCCTCGCCGCGCGGCGCCTCGATCCCGTGCTCGGCGTGCGGCTCGTGAACCCGAACATCGACAAGCGCCGCCCGCTGTCGTCGCTGATGCGCATCCACAGCCTGCTGCGCGACACCCGCCCCGACCTCCTCATCACGCACAACTGGGGTGCGATCGAGTGGGCGCTGATGCGCGGCCTGATCGGCCGCCTCCCGCACCTTCACTGCGAGAGCGGCTTCGACTCCGACGAAGCGCTGAAACAGATCCCGCGGCGCGTCCGCATCCGGCGCTTCGCGCTCGCCCGCTCAACGCGCGTGATCGTCCCGTCCGTCAAACTCGAGCGCCTCGCGATCGACGTGTGGCGCATCCCCGAGCGGCGCGTCATGCGCATCCCCAACGGCGTCGACTGCGAGCTCTTTGCCTCACCCGGCGATCCGAGCGCTGCGCCCGGCTTCACGCCGCAGCCCGACGACGTGGTCGTGGGGACGATCGCGCCGCTGCGCGCGGTGAAGAACGTGGGGCGCCTCGTCCGGTGCTTCGCGAAGATCGCGCCGCGCTACTCGAACGCGCGGCTGATGATCGTCGGCGAGGGCGTGGATCGTCAGAACGTCGAGCAGCTCGTCGAAGAGCTCGGCGTCACCGACCGCACGATCTTCACCGGGCACGTCGACGCCCCGCACCTGATCTACCCACTCCTCGACGTCTTCGCGCTCACCTCCGACACCGAGCAGATGCCGAACACCGTCCTGCAAGCGATGGCCGCGTCGCGCGCGGTGGCTTCGGTCGACGTCGGCGACGTGAAGGAGAACCTCTCGCCGGCCAATCGCCCGTGGGTGGTGGAGGGCTTCGACGAAGAGCGGTTCGCGGACGTGCTCGCGCAGATGATCGCGGACGCGCCGCTGCGGGCGCGGCTCGGGGCCGCCAATCGCGACCACGTCGTGGAGCACTTCGACCAGGCCCGCATGTTCGAGCGCTACGGCGCCGTATTCGACGAGGTCCTGCGGACCTCCGGTCCTTGACCAACCCGCCCGAAAGATAGGATCGAGGGGGCCGTGAATCCGCTCGACGATCCTCGCCTCGACTGGGAGCTCCTCGATCGCTACGGCTTCGAACGCGATCGCTTCGAACACGCGTACGCCAAGCTGAAGAGCGGCGAGCTCTCGGCCGAGGCCGCGATCGTCACCGACCCGATCGCGCCCGCGACGGACGTGGTCGTCGACGTCGACTTCGGTGACGAGCGCGCGCGCGAAGCTGGGGTCGCGGCCCTCGAAGCCGGCAAGGTCGCGTCGGTCGTGCTCAACGGCGGGATGGCCACGCGCTTCGGCGGCGTGGTGAAGGGCGTCGTCGAAGTCTTCGACGGCCTCACGTTCATCGCGCTCAAGGCGCGCGACGTTCGCCGCGCCCACGAGCGCTACGGGCGGGCGGTCCCGCTCGTGTTGATGAACAGCTTCGCGACGGACGGCCCCACGTGGGAACACGTCCACGCCTCGGACCGCTTCGGGCTCGCGGAGGACGACCTGTTGTCGTTCACGCAGTCGATCTCGGTGCGCCTCGACGACGACCTCGGCCTCTTCATCGGCGACGACGGGCTCCCGAGCTACCACGCGCCGGGCCACGGTGACTTCTTCGCGTGCATCCGTCGCTCGGGCGTCCTCGAGACGCTGCGGCGGCGCGGGATCGAGATCCTCCTCTTCAGCAACGTCGACAACCTCGGCGCGACGGTGGACCCGGCGGTGATCGGCCACCACATCCTCGGCGGCAAGCCGATGTCCGCGGAGGTGACCGAGAAGCAGCGGACGGCTTCGGGCGCGTGGGACAAGGGCGGCGCGCCGGCGCGCGTCGGCGGGTTCCTGCAGCTCGTCGAGGGCTTCCGTTTCCCGCCGGACTTCGAGCAACACACGCTCCCAGACTTCTCGACGAACAACATGCTGTTCGACGCGGCCGCGATCGATCGCCCGATCGAGCTGAAGCGCCACGTGGTGAAGAAGAAGGTCGA
>JAUHYN010000881.1 GCA_030426505.1 bacterium
TCGTAGACCTCGTACGGCGACGCGCGGCGGACGTCGTACGCGACGCCGGTCGAGCGGAGGCACGGCCCCGTCCAGCCCCAGTCGATCGCTTCCTGCGCGCTCATCGTGCCGATGTCGCGCGTGCGCTTGATGTAGATCGTGTTCGACGTCAGCAGCGTCTCCACGTCGTCCATCAGCTCTTCGATCCGCTTCAGGCGCTCGACGAGCTTCGGCCCGAAGCCGGGCGGGAGGTCCGCGACCACGCCGCCGATGCGCGCGTAGGAGACCGTGAGGCGCGCGCCGCAGAGCTCTTCGACGGCGTCCCACAGGATGTCGCGGGCCTCGATGAGGTAGAGCATCCCGGTGAACGCGCCGAGCTCCATCGTGGAGGCGGCGACGCAGGTGAGGTGGTCGGTGAGGCGCGACAGCTCCGCGGCGATCGTGCGGCAGTACTTCGCGCGCTCCGGGATCTCGATGTCGAAGAGCTTCTCGACCGCGGCCGCGTACGCGTTGTTGTTGATGAGCGGCGAGACGTAGTTGAGGCGATCCGTGTACGGGAAGATCATCGTCCACGTGGACGCTTCGCAGCTCTTCTCGAAGCCGCGGTGCAGGTAGCCGGGCTCGATGTCCACGCGCTCGACGGTCTCGCCGTCGAGGATCGCGGTCATCTTGATCGTGCCGTGCATCGCCGGGTGCGAAGGCCCCATCTCGAGGCGCATCTTCGACGTGTGCTCGGGCGGCACCGGGACCACCCCCAAGGACGGGAGGGGTTTACGCTCGCCGTTTTTCGGGACTTCGACTCCGAGCTCTGGCCGTGCCATGGGGCGGACCTTCCTACGGTGGCTTTTTCCGGGCAAGTCATTCCGGGCGCCTCAGGGCGCGGCGTGAGACCCCTTCGGTGGCCGCCGCCGCGTGTCCGTGCGACCGTCCGCGCGTGCGTCCCGGGCTCGACGCGATCCTCTTCGACCTCGACGGGACGCTCGTCGACAGCGTCGGCCTGATCCTCGACACGTACCGCCACACGATGCGCGCGTACGCGGCCGACCCGCTCCCCGGCGACGACGTCTGGCTCGCCCGCATCGGCGAACCGCTCGTGGACGTCCTCGCGCCCTACGCCGCCCAGTTCGGGGTCCCGATCGACACGATCGTCGCGACCTACCGCGAGCACTACGTCCTGCACCACGACGACCGCACCCGCGTCTTCGACGGTGTCTTCGACGTCCTCGAGGGCCTCGCCGCGCGCGGCGTTCGCCTCGGTCTGGTCAGCGGTAAGTCCCGCGTGGGGATCGAGCGCACCGTGTCCTTCACCGGACTCGATCGCTTCTTCCGAGTGCGCATCGGCGCCGACGACTGCCCGACCGGGAAGCCGGACCCCGGACCGCTGCACCTCGCCGCCGCGCGCCTCGGCGCCGACCCCGCGCGCACCGCCTACGTGGGCGACGCGCCGGTCGACGTCCGCGCCGCGAAGGCCGCCGGCATGTGGGCGGTCGCGGTGCGCTGGGGCCCATTTCCGCCCGAGGTGATCGACCCGCTGGGACCCGACGAGGTCGTCGAAGCGGTCGCCGATCTCGCCCGCCTCGTCGGAGTCGATCCCTGACGGATCTTCACCCGGCCAGGTTCGGCCCGACGAACGCGCGGAGGTAATCCTGCTTCCCGAGCGAGACGCCCTGGCTCCGGAGGATCGCGTACGCCATCGAGACGTGGAACCCGAAGTTCGGGACGGCGAACCCCAACAGGTAGCCGCGGCCCGAGAAGGTCAGCGTGGTCCCGCGGAGCGGCAACACGATCGTGCGATCCTCGGACGCGTCGATCGCGGCGCGATCCACGCTCTCCAGGTACGCGACCGTCCCGTCGATGCGCGCGAAGAGCTCGTCGAACGTCGACTCCTCGTCGGGGACCGAAGGGATCTCCGCATCGGCGAGGCGCGCACACGCGCGGCGCGCGGTGTCCGAGGCCGACTGGATCTGCTGCGTGAGCGTGAACATGTCCGGGTACAGCCGCGCCGTGAGCAACGACGCGGCGTCGCCTCCGGTTTCACGGACGTGGTCCTGCCCGAGCCCGAGACAGTGCTTCAGGGTCCCGAGGCCTTGGATGAAATACGAAACGGAGAGCTCGGAGAGCGCGATCGCCATGCGCGCGATTCTATCCACACCTGCCGATTCGGTGACATTCCCCCGCGACGCGCTTTACGATGGGTCGGGCCTTCGAGGAGTACCGCACAGAATGACGAACGCCGAAGACTCCGCGCACGTCCAGGAGTGGCTCGAAGCCGAGCTCGCCGACGTCCTGGACGAAGACTTCGAACTCGAGCTCTCGGAACCCGCGCTCTCGCTCGAGCTCCGGAAGATCTACAACAAGGCGCACCCGAACACGATCGATCGCGGCGTGTACCTCAGGGAGCTGATCCGTCTGCAGTGCGAGCTCATCAAGCTGCAGGACTGGGTCGCGTACACCGGCGAGAAGATCATCGTCCTGTTCGAGGGGCGCGACTCGGCCGGCAAGGGCGGCGTGATCAAACGAATCACGCAGCGCCTCAACCCGCGCGTGTGCCGCGTCGTCGCGCTCCCCGCGCCGTCGAGTCGCGAGCAAACGCAGTGGTACTTCCAGCGCTACGTCCCGCACCTGCCCGCGGGTGGGGAGATCGTGCTGTTCGATCGCTCTTGGTACAACCGCGCGGGCGTCGAGCGCGTGATGGGCTTCGCGACCGAGCAGCAGGTCGAGCAGTTCTTCGAGGACGTGCCCGGCTTCGAGCGGATGCTCGTGCGCTCCGGGATCCGGCTCATCAAGTACTGGTTCTCGGTGAGCGACGAAGAGCAGCAGATGCGCTTCCTCATGCGGATCCACGATCCGATGAAGCAGTGGAAGCTGTCGCCGATGGATCTCCAATCACGCGTCAGGTGGGAGCAGTACACGCTCGCAAAGGAGGAGATGTTCGCGCGGACGAACATCGAAGAGGCGCCGTGGTTCATCGTCGAGGCGAACGACAAGAAGCGCGCGCGCCTCAACTGCATCGATCACTTCCTGCAGCAGATCCCGTACGTGGACGTACCGCACGAAGAGGTGACGCTCCCGGAGCGCGTCTTCAACCCGGACTACGAGCGGCACTCGCTCCCACCGGAGCTGTTCGTCCCGCGGAAGTATTAGAGCCCGCAGCAAATAGCTTCCAGTCCGCAGTAAGATCTCCGGAGCGCATCAGGCGCTGAAGCGTCGCACCGAGGAGCTGTCGGCTGCCCGCTGGTCGCTGAAAGCTAGGACGGCTACTCGCCCATCCCCCACTCCTTGAGGCGGTACTGGATCTTGCGGCGGCTGATCTGCAGGAGCGCCGCCGCCTTCTTCGTCGAGCCGCCGACCGCCTCCAGCGTCTTCAGGATCGCGGCCCGCTCGATGTCCGCCATCGTGAGGCCGGGGACGAACATCCCGACGTCGCGCGCCGCGGTCGCGTGCTTCGCGGCGGGGAGGTGCGCGAGCTCGATGCGCGGGCCCTCGCAGACCACGACCGCGCGCTCGATCGCGTTCTCGAGCTCGCGGACGTTGCCCGGCCACGGGTAGGCGACGAGGGCCTGCATCGCGTCGTCGGTGAAGCCGTCGATCGTGAGGTCGTTCTCGGCGGCGTACTTCGCGAGGAAGTGATGGGCGAGGGCGGGGATGTCGCTCGGGCGCGCGCGGAGCGGCGGGACCTCGATCTCGACGATGTGCAAACGGTAGTGGAGGTCTTCGCGGAAGCGGCCCTCTTCGACGAGGCGCGTGAGGTCCTTGTTGGTGGCGGCGATGATGCGGACGTCGATCGGGATCGTCTCGTTGCTCCCGACGCGTTCGATCTCGCGCTCCTGCAGCACGCGGAGCAACTTCACTTGCGTCGCGAGCGGGATCTCCGAGACCTCGTCGAGGAACAGCGTGCCGCCGTTGGCTTGTTCGAAGCGGCCGGTGCGGCGACCGGTCGCGCCGGTGAAGGCGCCCTTCTCGTGCCCGAACAGCTCCGACTCGAGGAGGCTCTCCGCGAGCGCCGCGCAATTGAGGCGGACGTACGGTCGATCGCGGCGGGGCGATCGGAAGTGAATCGCGGAGGCGATGAGCTCTTTGCCCGTGCCGGTCTCGCCGGAGA
>JAUHYN010000882.1 GCA_030426505.1 bacterium
GCTCGCGAGGACCTTCGTGCGCATCGACTCGGAGTTCGCGAGCGCGCGCATGTACTCGGGGCCGTCCGTGAACTGGAGCCGCTCGCCGTTCACTTCCAGCGTGCCGGACGCATCGATCGTCACGTCCTGCTTCTCGGTGAGCCGGAAGCGCCCGACCGGGTCGTAGTTCTCGTAGCCGTAGCCCGCGGGATCGATGATGTCGTGGCAGAACATGCACCGCGCCTGCGCGCTGTGCGTCATGCGGAAGATCTCGCGCGTGGAGGTCGTCTCCGGATCGTAAGGCGGGAGCTCCTCGGGATCGACGGACATGATGTTGTCCGGCGGATCCGGGAGGTCGTAGCCGAGCAGCTGCTCGAGCGTGAACACGCCGCGCTTCACGATGCCCGTGTTGCCCTGCCCCGCGTGGACCGCGAGGAAGGCGGGGTGCGTGAGGATGCCTTCACGCTCGGTCGCGTTCGCCTGGACCGGCGAAGGCGTCGCGTCGAGGCCCGCCGGGTCGATCCCGAAGAACGGCGCGGACGTCGCGTCGACCGCGAAGGTCTGCCCCGAGAAGACCGACATGAGGTTCGCGTCGGGCGCGGACAACATCTCGAACAGCGTCTGCTCCGCGCTGCGCGCGAGCGCCGCTCGCGCCTGAGGCGTGAGGCCGAGCGCGTCGGCCTTCGGGACGGTGTGGATGTTCTCGAGGTTGAGGAAGTCCCAGAAGAACGCAGCGAGAGCGCGCGTGAACTTCGGGTCCTCGATCAATCGGCGCGACTCGGCCTCGAAGGTCGTGGGGTCGCTCAACGTCCCGCCGTCCGCGGCGGCCATGAGCGTGTCGTCCGGCGGCTCGTCCCACAGGGTGTACGAGAGGAGGCTCGCGAGCTCGTGATCGGTGAGGCGCTTCGTGGCGTCGGGGCCCGCGCCGAGCTCCACGCGGAAGAGCGTGTTCGACGACATCACGAGCGCCTGGATCACGAAGCTCATCTGTTCGACGCGCGTTCCGGGCGCGGCCGCGACGGCGGCGACGCCTTCCAGGAGATCGGCGCGCTCCTCGTCGGTGACCGGCCGCCGCCACAAGCGCTTGCCGTACGTGTCGATCACTTCACCGAAGCAGGTGTCCTCGCTCGCGGCGACGCACGCCCCGACTTCGGTGACCTGCGTGATCACGTGCTCGGCGATCGCCTGCGTCGACGCGTAGAGCGAGTCGATCGAGACGGTCGTGATCTCGAGTTTGCTCGGATCGTTCGCGAGGCCGATCGTCGGGTTGTCGTCCTCGAACTCGGGGAGCATGACGCCGTCGATCGAACCGAATGCCGCTTCGAGTGTGTTGCGATACTGCTTCGCGGTCAGGCGCCGCAGCTGCGGCGTGAGCGGTGGACTGTCCCCCGTACACTTCGGCACGGGCGTCACCGGCGGAGGCGGCGGCGTCGTGCGCGGCGGGCCGGTGAACTCTTCGTCCTGGACCGGCGGTTCACCGATTCGGCCCAGGCAGCCGATCGCCTGCGAACCGACGAGCAACGCGGCCAGGAGGATGCGGGGGCGGCGCATGACCGAAGGATGCAGGAGGCGTCGTAGGTCATGAAAGGCGCAGTTTCCCGCGATGTCGGCGCACCCCAGCGCTGCGGACTCGAGACCTCACGACGTTCGGTCGTCGACCGATCTCGAACGCGTGAGGCACTTCGCGTCGCGCGCGCTCGCGCGCCCTTCGCCGAGGTCGTCCGCCCGAACAACCGCGCAAGCCCGTCGCCTCGAGGCCCCGCTGCCGGGCGCCTCGACGCTGGAACCGAGTATGCGTATCTTGCGTTCTCCGATGCTCGAATCGACACGAACCGGCCTCATTCCGGCGTTGGCGTTCACCTGCGCCACGCTCCCCATCACCGCCGCCTGGGCGGGCCACGGTGGCTTCTCGACCTCCAAACCCGCGTACATCACGCTCACTCCAGCCGCACCCGCCGGCTCGAGCGTCACGCCGATTCTCTCCGTCGGAGAGGTCGTCGACGGCGTCCTGTTCGAGGGCCTCCCGGACGGCCTCGGCCTGACATCGCGACGCACTCACCGCCACCACCACAACCACCGCCCCCGAAGCGTCGATGTGTACGTCGCTCACGAGCAGACCACGATCCCGTTCTTCGGCGCGCGTGACTTCCAGGACGCCTCCGTTGTCCGACTCACCCTCGGTACGCGCGGCGCGAACCGCGCGAAGGTGATCGGCGCGGAGGTCGTCATCTCTCCTGACCTCGGCTTCAAGCGCTTCTGCTCCGCGTCGATGGCCGGCCCCGCCGAGGGCTTCTCGTCCTCCGTGTTCTTCACCGGGGAGGAGACCGACGACGTCACGTCGATCCCCGCCGGCGCTCCGTACGGCGCGGACCCCGCGCTGGCACCGGATCGCCAAGCTGGGTACGCCGTCGCGCTCGACACCAAGACGGGACAGACCTCGGTGCTCCGCGGGATGGGGCGCCTGAATCACGAGAACACGATCGCGCTCCCGGGCTACAACCGCATCGCGCTGCTCACGACCGACGACACGTTCAACGGCCCGTCCGCGCAGCTGTACCTCTACCTCGCCGCGAACCAGCGTCAGGTCCTCCGTGACAAGGGGCGCCTCTACGCCTTCCAGGTGACCCACGACAGCAATGGCCCCGTCGCCCCGGCCGATCCATTCAATGGCGCAAACGACTATCTCGACCTGCAGCCCGGCGACGACTTCCAGGGCCGCTTCATCCCGGTGCCCAAGGCGATCGCGGAGGGCACGACGTCGGTCGCGCCGCAGCAAGCACTCGAAGACTGGTCCAACGCCAACAACGTGTTCCAGTTCATTCGCCTCGAAGACGTCGCGTACGACAAGAACGACCCGAGCGTCGTCTACGTCGCGGACACGGGGCGCTCGCGCGTCGTTGCCGACCCGACCACCGGCCGCCTCGTCCGCGGGCCGAGCGGCACCGTCGGGTTCGCCGACAACGGGCGCATCTTCAAGATGGTCTTCGACGCCCACAACCCGCGACGCGTCGTCAGCTTCACCGTGCTCGCCGACGGCGACGCGCCCCTCTCGAGCGTCTTCGTGCCGATGATCAGCCCGGACAACATCGACACCAGCGCGAACAGCCTGATGGTCCAAGAGGATCGGGATGGCGCCCAAATCTGGCGCTTCGACTTCGCCAACGGGACGTGGGCCTCGATCGCGTCGGTGAACGATCCGGTGGGTGAGTCGTCCGGCATCGTCGACGCCTCCGAGTGGTTCGGCCCGGGGAGCTGGCTGCTCAACGTGCAGGCGCACGGGACGAACGTCGACGAAGCGCTCCAGCCCGACGGCACGCTCTTCAAACGCGAAGACGGCCAGCTCATGCTCCTCACCCTGCCCGGCTCCTGAGCCTCCGCGGATCGAACGCGCTACGTCGCGCGACGCTTCGGATCGACCACGCGCATCAACCCCTCCTGCGCGACCGACGCGACGAGCGTGCCGTCCTCCGCGAAGATCCGGCCGAAGCTCAGCCCACGCCCGCCCGAAGCGCTCGGGCTCTCCGTCACGTAGAGCAGCCACTGATCCGCGCGCAGCGGGCGGTGGAACCAGATCGCGTGGTCGATGCTCGCGACCATCATGTCCGGCTGGAACCAGATGCGACCGTGGCGCGCGATCGCCGCGTCGAGGAGCGTGTAGTCCGACGCGTAGGTGAGGACGCACTGGTGCAGGAGCGGATCGTCGGGGAGCGGACCGTCGGCCTTCCACCACACGAGGTGCGGCTCGGTGCGGGGCTGCGGGTCCGCGAGCTTGACCGGGTTGATGTCGTGGATGCGGAGGAGCAGCTCGAGTTTCTCGAACCGCGCGAACGTCGGATCGATCTCGGCGCGGCGACGAATGAGTTCCTGCATCGAGGGCACGGACTCGGCCGGCGGCGCGTCCGGCATGACCTCTTGGTGATCGAGGCCCTCCTCGTGCGTCTGGAACGAGGCGGCCATGATGAAGATCGCTTCGCCGTCCTGAATCGCGGCGACGCGCCGAGTCTGGAACGACCGCCCGTCACGCACGCGATCGACCTCGTAGATGATCGGGATCTTCGGATTGCCCGGCCGCAGGAAGTAGGAGTGGAGCGAGTGAACCGGG
>JAUHYN010000883.1 GCA_030426505.1 bacterium
GGCCCACGAGCTCGGAGGGCGGTGATAGAACGTATTGGCGAATCGGGACGTCGGGAAGGACGCGCTCCACCAAACGTAGCGCGAGGTCGTGCACCCTCCGAGGCGGTCGACGACTTCGTTGCGCTCGCTGCACGCACGGCCGAGTAGGATGCTGCGTTCGAGTTCGGCGGAAGTGGCGAAGCGGAACGTGGGGTGACGTCCTGGACGCCGATCAGTATCGCAGAAGATTGCGGCGCGGTGTGCGCCCGGACCGGCCCGATAAGGGTCGGTAAGATTCGGTGCCGCTGCCCCCCGCCGCGGCGACGGCGGCCGCCGAAGGTCAGTCGAAGCGGAGCGCGGCCCCGGCGTGCAGCGCGGGTCTCACCCAGGTCGAGGCTTCGAAGTCATAGGCCGGATCCACACCGACCTCGAACACGAGCGCGAGCCCCGGCGTGAATCGCACGCGTGCGCCGAGCAGCCCGCCCGCGAGAAACGACGCACGCACCGACTCGAAGCGACCCCGAACCACGATGTTCGCGCCCGTGACGGCCAGGGCCGGCCGGACGCCGGCGAGCAGCATCCACGTCGATGACAGCCTCCAGCCTCCGGTCAGGCCGGCGCCCGCGACGAGGCGCAGCGTGCCTTCGTCGTCGTTGCTGACGGGCGTCCACCCGAGGCTCAGCGCCGGAACGAACGCCGACAAGAAGCGCGAGCCGCGACCCAGCGCGATCCGCATGTTGCCCTCGACGCCGAGGGCGCTCACGCGACCCCCGAGGTCGACGCCCTCGCCGACGCCGTGGCGAAAACCCAGCAAGACGTTCGGGAGGACGACCGAGCCCGACCCACGCTTCAAATGCGCGACCTCGACCGCCACACTCGCCTCGGTCTCGCCGACCCGCGTGGGCTCCGGGTCGAGGTAGCTGCCCCAGGTCGCACAACCCGCGCCTGCGACGTAGGCCACGAGCGCCACGACGCGACCGGCGCCTCTCACAGAAGGATGCCGACTCCCGTGACGAGACGGCGCTGCCATTCGACGACGGTCACGTCCTCGATCCGCCCTTCGAACCGCACGAGCTCCGCGCCCACGCTGAGCTCGATCGCGCCCGGGAAGATCTCGTACGACAGACCCGCGTTGAAGATGTCGCGTCGATCGAAGATCGAGAAGTCGTTGGTGACCTCTTCCTGGAATCGATCCCGGCCCTCGACGGAGTCGATGGCCTGGATTCGATACGCCGAAGTCAGACGAAGCCCCGCGACCTCCAGTCCTCCCGACAACATCAGCGCCCCGCCGAGACCGTAGTAGTACCCGCGGTCGCGGATCGAGGACTTCGTGTTCGTGATGTCGTTGTTCTTGGCGTAGGCGTCGAGCGCGAATGCGTTCATCACCGCGAAGTCGACGTACGCCTCGGCGCGGCCCCAGAGGCGCAAGTCCTTCCACACCCCGTCGACGTTGAAGAACGGTCCGACCATATCCGCGACGCCGTAGCGGTCGGTGCGATCCGGCAGACGTCGCGTGGCGTGGTCGAACGCGCTGGCGAGCCCGATGAAGATCGAGTGGCCGTCTTCGGGGTCCGGCGATCCGTACGAACGCGACAGGTAGCCGAGCACGACGTGTGTCGCCCGAAAGCGAAGCTCGGCGGCGCCTTGGCCCTCACCGAGCGCGACGTTCCCCGAGAAGGCGGTGTAGGGCGTCTCGAGCTGCCACCCACTCTCGGACGCCCCCTCGCCGAAGGCGATCGCGTCGAACACCTCCGAGTCGAAGGCGAAGCTCGTGATCGTGCGCGTCCCGCCGTCGCCGGAGAACGCGTTCGCGCCGAAGCTCGCGGACAGCAACATGCGGTAGGGCGGCGTGGAATCGCGTTCGTCGAAGTACTTTCTGAAGAACAGCGGCGGGTCCATCATCGCCGAGAGGAAGGTCCGCGCGAAGTTCGGCGTCTGCGAGAGGAGCACCTTCGTGTTCTGGTGGAACGCCTCGCCCATCGTGAGCCCACCGAACGACGAGACGATGAGATCGTTGATGCTCGCGACCTCCCGGTACTCGATGACGAACTCCCAGAACGCGGACAGAACGGTGGCGGCGACGAAGGACTCGAACGCGGTGTACCCGTTGGCGCGCCAGCCATTGTAGTAGAACGACCCTGCGATCACGTGACCGAACGCGTTGTGGTAGAAGTTGTTGTTCTCGAAGCGGACGTACTCGAGGGTGAGCTTCTTGCGGAACGTCTCCGGCGTGAACTCGAAGTCCCAGTCCTGCGAGTTCGCCTGGGAGTCCACGAAGTACCAGGTCGTGCCGAACGCCAAGAAACCCGCGGACTCGAGGAGCGCGAGCGTGAGATCACGCTCTTCGGGGGCCATCTCCTCGACGTCCGGCGCCGCCGCGCACAGCGCGACGACGAGCGCGAGGGCCGGCGCGGTCATGGCTAGTCGATCTCGAGATCGACCCACACGGGCAGATGATCACTGGCAGTGGTCTCGGCGCGCTTCCCGGCGTCGAGCGGTGAGACGTTGCGCACGAACACGTGGTCGAGGCGACCCTCGAACGGGGCGCCGAGCACGGTTCGCCCGACGCTCCGCGTCGCGAAGAGGAAGCCCTCCGCGCCGAAGATCTCGGCGGTCTGATCGACGCTCCCCGGATCGGATGTGTTGAAGTCCCCCCCGACGACCTCGATGCGGGCACGTCGGGCGCGGGTGCGCTCGGCGACGGTGCGCGCCTGAGCGAGTCGTGCCGACAGCCCCAGCCAGATCGTCTCGGTGTGAACGCTGTAAGCGTCCACGAGTCCCGCGGGCGTCTCGACCGTGGCACGCACCGCGATGCGGTGTTGCCCGTTGTTCGGGTTGCGGTGCGGGAGGATGATCTTCTCATCGGCTACGATCGGCCAGCGGCTCAGCACGGCGTTGCCGAAGTCTCGGCCGTTCTCGTGCACGGACGCCGGATAGTAGACGTAGTTCATCCCGAGCGCGGACGCGATGAGATCTGTCCCCTCGGCATCCATCTCCTGCAGGAGCACGATGCTCGCGCCCGCGAGCGGCGCCGAAGTCAGCTCCTCCGCGGCGGCCTCCGGCGCCTCGGCGAACTTCACGTTGAACGACACGACCTTGATCGTGTCCGGAATCACCGCCGCCGCCGCCGCCGCATAGCGACCCTCGTACCGAGGTCCCTCCGGGTCCACGTAGTTGTTGATGAGTCCGCAGCCCGTCGCGAAGGACGACACGACGGTGATGAGGAGGACGCAGCGCATGTGCCGACGGTGAAGCTACTCGGGCGCGTGCGTCCCTGCCAATACGCGGGCGGCTCGGAAACGCTCGCCGGCTGCCGAGCGCGCGTGGTGTCCGTCGCGCGTGAGGCAATCGGCCTCGCCGCGGTCTGCGCCGTCCGCGCGTCCGGCGCGTGAGGCAATCGGCCTCGCCGCCGTCCGCGCCTCCGCGCCCGCGCCTCGCGCCCCGCGCTGCGACGTGCATGGGATCGCTGCCAACCATCGGCGCGCGGGAGGTGGCGCCCGGATCGCTCTGCGCTCGCGTCGTCCCAAGGCGCTGCGGCGGGACTTTTGCGAAGGCACCCTCGCCGAGGCGCTCGACCAGCTCGAGGCCTGGTTCGACGCCGAGGGCCTCGACGGCCTCGATCCTTTCGTACGGGCGGGGCGGCACCCGGGGCACTTCGCCCGACCGCGGCGTTTCGAGATCGCGGCTGCGTTGAACCGGCTGAGGTCGGCGCGTCTGTCGTGACGGACGAGGCGGGAAGTCACTCCACCGCGGCGTAGACGAAGCGAAGCTCCGACATCGCGTTGAACGTGCCCGTGTGGAGGCCAGGACGATCTCCGGTCGGAGCGAGACCTGCGGACGGGAAGAGCGTGTCGCCGGCGAGCCTCTTCGTGACGGTCGCGAACAAGTCGTGCCCGCGCCCGTTGAACACGACGATGCACTGACGACGGCCCTTCAGCGCGTCGATGCTCCGCTCCCCAGGGTAGCGGTGCATGAGTTGGCCGCGAGTGACGTAGATGCGGTCGAGCTTCTCGAGGTCGATCTCGTCGAGCGTCTCTCGTTCCAGTGGAGTCAGACGACCGGTCACCCGGCGCGAGGTCCTCGAGGGTGGCTTGCTC
>JAUHYN010000884.1 GCA_030426505.1 bacterium
CTCGCGGTCGCATTCGCCACCGGCACCGCGAACGTGGAAGTGATGCCCTCCGCGAGCGTCGCCTCCACGGCGCAGGCGCGCGCGGCGCACTTCACGACGAACACGCCGCCGTTCGTTCGCACCGCGAAGCGTTCGCCATCCGAGCGCACCGACACCACGTGCCCGGTGATCGCGGGGACCTCGAAGGCGCCCGGTTCGCCGAGCTCGAAGCAGCGCAGCGCGCCGGCCAACCGCGTGCAGCCGTGCGTCGCGCTCACCGCGATCGAGTACACGCGGCCCTCGAATGCGTACGCGATCGTCCCGGTCGCCGTCGCACACTCCACGCGCTGCCCGCCCGCGCCACACACCACGCTGTCGCCCGCGTCGACGAACGCGAGGCCACCCCCGAACGTCTGCACCGGTTCGAGCGCCGAAGCGTCGCCGTCGCGCCAACACGCGATCGCGTCGTGCGCCTTCACGCACACTCGATCCGATCCTCGCGCGATCGCGTGCAGGTTCGTGCGCGCTCGCCGCGGGCGGACGAAGCGCTTCGCGGCCTCGTCGACGTCGAACGTGCAGGCCGGCGTCGACACCGTCTCGCGCATCCCGGCGCAGCCGAACCGCGCGAAGTCCTTCGGGGCGTCGCAGGTGCAGGGCGCGTCGCGGAGCAACGCCTCGTGGCACGGCGGGCCCTCGCCGCGATCGATCGCGTACGACGCGCGCTCCCGCCCGCGCGCCACCGCATCCGATCGCACCGCGGCGTCCCACGCGGCGATGCGCTCGTGCTCGAACCCGACCGTCAGCGGCGCCGCCTCGCGCGCCTTCGCGATCCACGCTTCTACGGTGAGCCCGCCGATCTCCCCGACCACCACCTTCGCGTTCCCGTGCGCCGCGCACACGTCCTCCGCGCGATGCATCGCCGGACAGTCGCGCGCCGCCGCCGCGAGGACGATCTGAGCCACGCTCTCCAACATCGTCCCGCGCTCCTCGAAGCCGGTCTCGAGGATCTCGCACGCGGCCGCCCCCGCGCGCTCGATCGCGACCACCGCCGCCGCCCGCAACGCGAGCGCGCGCGTGTACGTCGGGAAGCGCTGCGGATCGAGTCGCTCGGCGTCCGTCGCGATCTCGAGGTACCGATCCGCGAGCACCGCCGTCGGCGCGACCACCGACAACGCGCGCGTGTCCGCTTCACCCCGCGCCTCTCCGCGGAGCCGCGCCGTGAGCGCCTCGTCGACGCGCGCCCGCGCCGCGCCCGTGAGCTTCTCGGCGGCCTCCGTCCACGGGTCGCGATTACGGTCGTCGCTCGGCACTTCGACCGTCGCCGCGAGGAGGCCCGCGACCGCGTCTTCCCCGCGCGCCGCGAACTCTTCGATCACACACTTCTGCTCGTTGCGCCGCCGATCCGCGAACAGCCCCGGCGCGGCCGTCGCGAGGTCGTCGACCTTCGCCCAGTCGATCGTGTCGCCGACGTCGGGCGCGACGAACACGTGCTTCGGCGACGCGAGGTACGCCACTCGATACGACTCACCCGGCGCGCGGTATGCGATGCGCGCGCCCGCCGGATCCGCGACGAGCTCCAACTCGGCGTCTTCCCCCCAGGTCTCCGTGTTCAGCGTGACCCCGTCGTAGCCCTCGACCTCCAACCGATACCGGTGCGACGAGCGCAGCCCGGTCGGCACCGCGGCGTAGTGTCCGGTGCCTTCGATCTTCATCTCGGTGCGATCGATACGGACGATGCGCGCCGCCGGCGAGTCGAGCTCGCCGAGCACCTCGGTCGACTGCCAACAGCCGCCGACCAGAAGCAGACCACCGACGAACGACAGCCCGACCCGACGCATGGTGAGGAGGTCAAGGCTGCGAGCAGACGTTCACGTAGACGGCCTGGCCGTCGAGGTCGCCGTACTGCAGCGCCGAGCAGACGAGGCCGCTCGGACAATCCGCGTCGCGCGAGCACGTCCCGGTGCAGGTGTTCGTGGTGTTGAGGCAGAAGCCACCGCGGCAGTTGCTGCCCGCCGCGTCGACGCACGGCGTCCCTGCCGGGTCCTGCCCGTGCGTGGACTGCACGCAGGCCTTCACGAAGTTGATCGCCCACTCGAAGCACACGCCGAAGCTCACTACGCAGATGCTGAAGTTCACCGGCGCGCAGACGTTCCCGTTCGGGCAGTCCGCGGAGCTGCCGCAGAGATCACCGCAGGTGCCCGCGCCGTAGCAGACGCCGCTGCGGCAGTCGGTGAGCGCCGAGCACGACGCGCCGTTCGCGCCCGCGCCGTTCGGTCCGTTGCAGCTCCCGATGAAGCGGTCCGGCGTCCACTCGTACCACTTGCACTGTCCGCCGCCGCAGTCCGCGTTCTTGTCGCAGACGTCGACGCACGAGTTGTTCGGGCAGAAGTACGACTGGCACTGGTCGTGGTTCGAGCAGGCGCCGCCGTTCGCCGTCGCGAACGTCCCGGCGCCGAGGTGCGAGTCGAGGACGCACGTCTTCGCGCCGAAGAAGTCGAAGCACGTGAACCCGCCGGGGCAGTCGGCGGTGTTGCCGCACGCTGCGACGCAGCGCTGTCCGACCGGGTTGCCGAGGTCGAAGCACACGCCGGACTGGCAGTCGCTGTTCGCGGTGCAGGCCGCGTTGAGCGGCTGCGCGCCGGTGCCGCCCGCGCAGCGGCCCGTCTGTTGGTTGCACGTCTGGCCGCCCGGGCAGCCGGTCGCGAGGCAGCTCGGATCGCACGTGCCGCTCACGGTGTTGCAGATCGTGGACGGCGGCTGGCAGTCGGCGTCGCTGGTGCAGACGGGGCCGCCGGGATCGCAGCGACCGGTCGTGCCGTTGCAGACCGTGTTGCCGTTGCAGACGATGCCGCCGATCTCGCCGCAGCCGCCGATGCACTGGCCGCCCTCACAGACGGAGACCGGCGGGTTGCAGTCGCCGTCGACCGTGCAGGGGCCCTGCACCATGACGCACCGACCGCTGTTGCCGTCGCACACCGTGCCGGTGGGGCAGGGCGGCGAGCCCGGCTGCGCGCACCCGGGGACGCACGATCCGCTCTCGCAGATCTGCGCGGGCGCGCCGCACTCCACGTCGGTGGTGCATCCGCCCGACGGCTCGCAGCGCCCCGTCGCGGAGTTGCAGACGTTGCCGCCGGTGCAGACGAGGCCACCGACCTGCGCGCAGCCCGGGATGCACTGCATCGACTCGCAGACGGTCGACGGCGGCGAACACTCGGCGTCGCCGGAGCACGTGACCTGACCGGACTCGCAGCGACCGGTGCCGGTGTTGCAGAAGCTCCCGAGCCCGCAGGTGATCGGCGAGCCGGGGACGCCGCAGCCGGCGACGCACTGCATGCCCTGGCACACGGTCTGCGGCGGCATGCACTGCGCGTCTCCCATACACGTCGACATCGTGGGGTCGATGCACTTGTTCTGAACGCAGGTGGTCGGCGAGAGGCAGTGGCCGGGCTCGAAGCACTCGACGCACTGTTGGCTCGAGGTGTCGCAGTGTTTGCCGGCGGCGACGCAGTCCGCCTCGGCGGTGCAGGCGCGGTTGCCGGGGACGCACACGCCGGTGGTCGTGTTGCAGCGCTGGTCCGACGGGCACTCGGCGTCCGCCGTACAGTTCACGATCTGTTGGGACGCGCAGCTGTTGGTGTTCGGATCGCAGAACTCGCCGATCGGGCACTCGTCGTCCGTCGTGCAGCCGCCGAGCTGGGCGGCGCCGACGCACGAGCCGGCGATGCACTGTTGGTCGACGGCGCAGTCGTTGTTGGTGATGCACCCGCCGCCGCTCGAGCTACAGCCCGCGAGTACTCCGGCGAAAACCGAGAGGGCGACGAACCCCGTGATGTGCCCCAGGTTTTCCTGCATAGACCTCATCATGGTCGGTCTCCCAGCATACTGAATGAATCGGTTGATCGGCGTGTCGTGGTGCGTCGGATCCCGGCGCGTGTCTCAGGATCCACAAACCCCCGAAGACAGTCCAGTTTTCGCATCGACGTGTTGCCTTGACCGCGTTTCGGGTCGGTCCTAGGGTGGCGCCGCGCTCATGGAGTCGGCCGTCTACCCTGCCCTCGTGTTCATCCCGCTGCTCCCGCTGATCGGCGCGA
>JAUHYN010000885.1 GCA_030426505.1 bacterium
TCCGCGCGCGTGGGGTAGCCGACCGTCACGTGGAGCATGAAGCGGTCGATCTGCGCCTCGGGCAGCGGGTACGTGCCCTCCTGCTCGATCGGGTTCTGGGTCGCGAGGACCAGGAACGGGGAGGGCAGCCGGTACGTCTTGTCGCCGATCGTGACCTGCTTCTCCTGCATGGCCTCGAGCAGCGCCGACTGGACCTTCGCCGGGGCGCGGTTGATCTCGTCCGCGAGCACCAGGTTGGCGAAGACCGGCCCGGTGCGGGGCGAGAACTCCTGCTTCTTCGGGTCGAAGATCTGGGTCCCGACCACGTCCGCCGGCAACAGGTCCGGCGTGAACTGGATGCGGGAGAACCGGGCCTCGATGGTGTCGGCCACGGTCTTCACCGCGAGCGTCTTCGCGAGCCCCGGGACGCCCTCCAGCAGGATGTGTCCCCCGGTCAGGAGCCCGATCAGGATGCGGTCGACCATCTGGCGCTGGCCCACGATGACCTTCCCGATCTCGTTCTGTAGAAGCTCGACGAACGCGGATTCCTCTTGGATCACGTCCATCATGGCCCGAATGTCGGGCGCCATGCCGGTCGGTCGTGCGTCCGGACTCACCACTGCGTTTTGACCCTCCTCGCGCTGATGGACACGCGTCCTAGCACAGTCATTCCCGAGTCGTACACACGAGCGCTTGACTTGTTCCCGACCCGTACGTACCTCGCGTACCGATGATCGATCCCGTGAAGCTCGACGTCCGAACTGTGGAGCGCCACATCGCCGCCGGCCGCCTCGAGCGCGCCGACTACGACAAGTACCTCGAGAACCTCCCGGACCTCGCCGAGGAGGCCGAGTACGTCGACTACGCGACGACCTTCCGCGAGGAAGAGCGCCAGGCCGCCGCCGAGGCCGAAGCCGAAGCGCAGGCCGCCGAGAGCGCGCCCGCCGAAGCCGAAGCCGCGCCGGCCGCACCCGCGCCCGTGACCCCCAGCGGCGAGGGGCCCTTCCTCGGCTGACGTCTCGATGAGCGACGCCGGGGACAAGACCGACAAGACCGCCGACAAGCCGGAGCGACGCGGACCGCCGCTCGGCTTCTCCGAGTTCGTCCTGTCCATCGGGACGAACGCGCTGGAGTACCTCGGCCACGACAAGGACGACCTCGTGCCGTCCGCGGCGGACCTCGCGCAGGCCGCGCAGTTCATCGACATCATCGCGCTGCTCAAGGAGAAGACGGCCGGGAACCTGGACCCGGACGAGCAGAGCCTGATCGACGCGCTGCTGTACGACTTGCGCATGAAGTACCTCGAAGTCGCCAACCGGCGCTGATCTGCACCCCCCGATCCGTGCGGGCCGCGCAAAAAGACGCGCCCTCGTGTAAGGTCCGACGACCGTGACGGGCACGACGCCGGTCCTCCTCATCGACGACAACGTCGAGTTCGTCGGGCTCCTGGGGACCCTCTTCGAAGAGCAGGGCCTGATGCCCTACCTGGCCCACTCGGGCACGGCGGCGATGTTCGAGGTCGAGCGCCGCAACCACCACGCGATCGTCCTCGACCTGCTGCTCCCCGACACCACCGGCCAGCGCTTGATCACCGCGATGCTCGATCGCGGGTGGGCGCTGCCTCCGCTGTTCGTGATGACCGGCGTGTTCAAGGGCGACAACCAACGCGCGAAGGTCGAGGGCGTCCACCCGATCGCCGGGTGGTACGAGAAGCCGTTCGACACGCGCCTGCTCGTGGAGCGCGTCGTGGAGACGATCGGCCGCGACGTCGTCGCGCGCGGGCAGCACCAGCCGGTGGGGCACGTCGTCGGGGACTACGAGATCAACATCCTCGATCCCTCCGACGATCTCGACATCGACATCGAGCTCGAAGACGCCGACGTGGTGCAGGAGCCGCTGATCGATCTGAACGTCGCGGAGCCGTACTGGGAGTCGGAGACGGCGGCGCCGATGAAGATCGCGGACGAGCCCACCGCGCCGCGTCCGCTCCCCACGCGTCCGCCGCCCGCGCGCGCCCAGCCCGCGGACCTCGGCGAGCTGAGCGACGAGGACCCGTCGATCGTCACGCGCATCCCCGACGCGCGCCCGGCGCCCACGCCGCCGCCGCCGCCGAAGGATCCGTTCGCCGACACGTCGAGCGGCTTCGGCGTGAACACGACGCCGTCGCCGTCCCCGTCGCCCGCGCAGGTGCGGGAGGACCTGAGGACTTCGCTGCGCGCGGGCGACCTGTCGACCACGACGGTGCCGCGCCTGATCAACGCGTTCTACATCGCGCAGGAGACCGGCGAGATCGCATTCGAGCGCGGCGCGATGCGCAAAGTGATCTACTTCGAGAAGGGGCGCCCCGTGTACGCGGTGTCGAACCAGGAGTCGGATCGCCTCGCGGTCTTCGTGAAGCGCATCCCGGGCATCACGCACAAGCAGCTGATCGCGGGGCTCACGGAAGCGAAGGCGACCAAGCAGATCCTCGCGGACGTCCTGATCGATCGCGGCTTCATCGCGGCGGATCGTCGCGGCGACCTGTTGCGCGAGCAGACGCGCGGGCTCGTGCGGAACCTCTTCACGTGGACGAGCGGTCGCTACGTCGTGGGCTTCAACGCCGGCGCGATCGTCGAGCGCGTGGAGCTGAAGGAACACCCGGGCGCGCTCGTGCTCACCGGCGTGCGCGACTTGTTCGAGCTCGGTCGCCTGCGCAGCCTCCTCGCGGACGAGCTGTGTCTCATCCCCGCGCCGAACCCGCCGTTCGGTCTCGAGGAGCTGCCGCTCGGCGACGCCGAGGCCTGGCTGCTCCTCCAGGTGACGGGGCAGCGCTCGGTCCGCGAGTTGGTGGCGGCGAACGGGGAGCGCCTCGACGAGCGCGCGGTGCGCGCGACGCTCTACGCCTTACTCTGTCTCGGCGTCTTCGGGATCATGCCGGGGTGAGACCGGCGCGAGCGACGCGAACAGATCGACCTTCCACGCCTCGCCCTCCTTCACCATGCGGATGTCCGCGCTGTCGCCGCTCTTCACGGCCACGCGCAACAGCACGCCCTTCGCGTCGGGGCGCGACGCCTCGGCGATGCTCTCGGGCGTCGAGACGCGCTCGATGTCGAGGGTCTTGAAGATCAGGTACGCGGGCGAGGCGTCGGGGTCACCGCCGCCGGCCTCGACGAGCGCGAGGTGTCGACGGCGCAGCTCGGTCTTGCTCCCCTCGGAGAGCATCTCGAACGCGCGCTCGCCTCGACGGGCGTGGATGTCCTCGAGGAACGCCTCGCAGGTCTGCTTCGCGTCGAGGCTCTGTTTGGGACACGCCGACAGCACACTGAGTGCGCAGAGGAGGGCGGCGATGGGGAAGGGGGAACGCACGGCACGCGACAAAATGGACGCGCGCGGACGCTACACGTTGACAGCGACGCTGTGAATCCTTTCTATCGCTTCCGAAACGAGTCCTGGGGCGTCGCCAAGTTGGTTAAGGCATCGGTTTTTGGTACCGACATTCGTAGGTTCGAATCCTTCCGCCCCAATCTCGGGAACTGGCGCACGAGGGGTCTCACTCGGTGGTTGGCAACGTCCTCAAGATCTTCACGGGTAACAGCAACAAGGACCTCGCGGAGTCCGTCGTCCAGCAGCTGGACGTCCCGCTCGGGCGCGCGCGCGTCGGGCGGTTCTCCGACGGGGAGATCAACGTCACGATCGACGAGAACGTCCGCTCCTCGGACGTGTTCCTGATCCAGTCTTCTTGTTCGCCAGCGAACGAGAACCTGATGGAGCTGCTCGTGATGCTCGACGCACTCCGTCGCGCATCGGCCGAGCACATCACCGCGGTCATCCCGTACTACGGGTACGCGCGGCAGGACCGGAAGGTCGCGCCGCGCACGCCGATCACCGCGAAGCTCATCGCGGACCTGATCGGCACCGCGGGCGCGACGCGCGTGCTGTCGATCGACATGCACGCGGGTCAGATCCAGGGCTTCTTCAACGTGCCCTTCGATCACCTCTACGCGATGCCGGTGCTGCTCGATCACATGCGGCAGAGCTTCGACCCGAGCGTGGTGATCGTCAGCCCGGACGCTGGCGGCGTCGAACGCGCGCGCGCGTACGGCAAGCGGCT
>JAUHYN010000886.1 GCA_030426505.1 bacterium
CGGGCTGCTCGGCGACCTGAAGGCGCGCCTCGGCCTCACGTACCTGTTCATCTCGCACGACCTCTCGGTCGTCGAACACTTCGCCGACGTCGTCCACGTCATGTACCTCGGGCGTATCGTCGAAGCGCTCCCCGCTCGGGACGCGCGACGGCGCGCGAAGCACCCGTACACCCGCGCGCTCTTCGACGCCGCGCCGACGCTCGATCCGAACCACCCAAGGCCGCGTCGCGCCCTGGTCGGCGACGTCCCGAGCCCCGTCGACGTCCCATCCGGCTGCGCGTTCCGCACGCGCTGCCCGAGCGCCGTCCCCGACTGCGCGTCGACCCGCCCGCCGCTCGTCCAGATCGCCGACGTGCACCGCGTCGCGTGCCCGGTGGTCGCGTGATCCGAATCGACGATCCGGGCGACCCGCGCGTCGCGGACTACGTCGACATCCGCGAGGCGGCGCTCGTGAAGCAGCGCGGCGTGTTCCTGGTGGAGGGCACCGAGGTCGTCCGCACGTTCCTGACGAAGAGCCCCCTCGAGAAGCGCTCGCTGTTGCTCTCGGACAAGCGCGTCGACGCGATGCGTGACGTCGCCGACGCGGCCGGCGTCCCGGTCTACGTCGCCGCACCGGCGGTGATGAACCGCATCGTCGGGTTCGACATCCACCGCGGCTGCCTCGCCGCGGGCGCCGTACCCGCGCCGGTCCCGGCGATGGACGTGGTCGGCGAGGGCGCCCGAACGGTCCTCTTCCTGGAAGGGCTCGCCAACCACGACAACGTCGGCCAGGCGTTCCGCAACGCGGCGGCATTCGGCGTGGACGCCGTCTGGCTCGACGCGACCTGCGCCGATCCGCTCTACCGCAAGGCGATCCGGACCTCGATGGGCGCCGCGCTCACCGTTCCGTTCGCCCGGGTCACGTCCGAGGACCTGAACGCACTGGCCGCCCGCGGCTTCACGCTCGTCGCGATGACCCCGGCGGGAGACGACCTCGCGACCCTCCCGCGGTCCGACCGGACGGCGGTCTTGGTCGGGACGGAGGGGCGGGGCTTGGAGGCCGCGACGATGGCGCGCGCCCACCACCGGGCGCGCATCCCGATGGCGCCCGGGCACGACTCGCTCAACGTCGCGACCGCCGCGGCGATCGCGCTGTACGTGTTGGCCGGACGCTGCTAACAACGGCCGCCATGGAGACTCAGCAGATCGTCGACCTGTGCAAGCAGCACACGATGTACACGTGGTCCGCGACCTCGAAGGTCAACCCGCTGCCGATCGAGCGCGCCGAAGGCGTCTACATCTACACGACCGACGGCCGCAAGATCCTCGACTTCAACAGTCAGTTGATGAGCGTGAACATCGGGCACAGCCACCCGAAGGTCCGCGACGCGATGAAGAAGCAGCTCGACAAGCTGCTGTACGTCTTCCCCGGCACGGCGACCGAAGAGCGCGCGCGCCTCGGCAAGAAGCTCGCGGAGATCGTCCCCGGCGATATCAACACGTTCTTCTTCACGCTCGGCGGCGCGGAAGCGAACGAGAACGCGATCCGCGCGGCGCGGCTGTTCACCGGCAAGCAGAAGATCATCACGCGCTACCGCAGCTACCACGGCGGCACCAACGCCACGATGCAGCTCACCGGTGACCCCCGGCGCTGGGCGAACGAGCCCGGGATGCCGGGCATCGTGCGCGTGATGGATCCGCAGCCGTACGACTACTCGTTCGGCGACGACGACGAGACGCGCACCAAGAACAACCTCACGTACCTCGAAGAGGTCATCCAGTACGAAGGCGCGGACAACATCGCGGCCATGTTCATCGAGACGGTGACCGGGACGAACGGGATCCTGCCGCCGCCGAAGGGCTACCTCGAAGGGCTCCGCGCGCTCCTCGATCGCCACGGCATCCTCCTCGTCTGCGACGAGGTGATGTGCGGCTTCGGGCGTACTGGGAAGCTCTTCGCGTTCGAGCACGGGAACATCGTCCCGGACATCCTGTGCATGGCGAAGGGGCTCACGAGTTCGTACATCCCGCTCGGTGCGATGGGCGTCTCGGATCGCATCGCGGATCACTTCCGCGAGAACGTCTTCTGGGGCGGGCTCACGTACAACTCGCACGCGCTCGCGCTCGCGACGGCCGAAGCGGTGATCGACGTGTTGATCGGTGAGGGCATGGTCGAGAACGCCGCGCGCCTCGAGGGGACGATGCGCTCCGAGATGGACCGGCTCCAGGCGAAGCACCCTTCGATGAAGGGCGGCCGGGCGATCGGGCTCTTCGGGATGATCGACGTACAGAAGGACGCGTCCGGTGCGCCGCTCGCGCCCTACAACGGGACGCACCCGGCGATGCAGAAGCTGTCGAAGTTCTTCATCGACGAGGGCCTGTTCACGTTCGTGCGGTGGTCGAGCTTCATGTGCAACCCGCCGCTCTGCATCACCGAGGAGCAGCTGCTCGAGGGCTACGCGATCATCGACCGCGGGTTGGACATCACCGACGACGCCTTCGAGGGTTGAAGCCGCCTTCGAGCCCATCGGACGTGTTCATGCCCAGGCGGTAGTGCGCGCGCGCGCCGGGATCCCGCGCGAGGTACAGCACCGAGGCGAGGCGCCGGTGGCACGCCGCGAGGTCGGCGATCTGAATGCAGTGTCCGTAGAAGACGTCGGCCTCGACGAGGTCGCCCGCGGCGAGCGCCGCGTTCCCTTGTTCGAGCATGTACTCCGCGGAGCGCGTCTGGGCGGGGCTCGGCTCGGCGTCGTGTTCGTACTCGTAGCGCGGGATGGGGTTCGCGATGAAGTTCGCGGGCGGGGACGCGAGCCGCAGGAGCGCGAGGGTCGCGACGAGGCCGATCGCGAGGCCGAGGGCGATCGCGAGGCCGATCCTCGGTCGATAGACGCGCGCCGCACTCACCGCGGCGAATTCTCCCGTAGTCCACCAGCTTACGCCACCCACTTTTCGAACCGAGCGCTTGCACGCGCCCCCATCCGACCCGACAATCCGCCCCGTTCGTGACGGCGCCGGTCGAGAATGAGTCGTCGGATGTCGCCGAATCCGGCACCAGCGATCTCAGCGAGTCCGTGCTCCGCGGCGCGATTCCGCCGCAGGCCGTCTTACTCGGTCTGCTGATCGGGAGCGCGATCGCGTGCTTCGTCCACGTCCTCTTCACCGGTCTGGCGGGGGCCTCCGTCATGCCCCTGCGCGTCGCGGAGACGCTGGAGCTGTCGGACGCCGACATCCCGGCCGCGCCGCCGCGCGCCGAGCTCGGGAGCGAAGAGGTCACGCTCGAGACGGAGGCGGAGGCTCGTAAGGCCCTCGCCGAAGCCCGCGACGCGGTGAAGCGGCTCGAGGGCCGCAAGGCGGTCGCGGCGTTCTCGGAGTGCATCGAGCTCGCGGACCTCCCGAAGTGTCACCTCGAGCTGGGGTTGCTCCTCCTGACGATGGGGGACGGCGCGGCGTACCCGCACCTCGAGCGCTACCTCGAGCTCGACCCGCAGCCCGAGGAAGCGGACGCGCTCGGCGTCCTCCTCGACCGCGTCCGTACGAGCACGGCGCCCTGAGCGCCCGGACCGACGCCGGTTCCAAATGCGGGCGCGGATCCGCGAGACTACGGTCCGTGCGTCGCTTGATCGTCCCGCTCGCGCTCGGCGTCGCGTGCAGCGAACCGCTCCCGCCCAACCAAGGCGGCGACCCGTTCTGGGTGGAGGTCGACACCACGGGCGGGACGGACCTCGGCTTCGCGCCGCGCCGCCTCGACGACGCCGAACCCGCGGGGCGCCTGCGGATGATCGACGTGAGCGTCGCCGCCGGGCTCGGCGCGGCGCGCGGCGGGGGGAACTCGCACGGCGTGGGGATCGCGTTCGTCGACCTCAACGGCGACACGTGGCCTGACATCTTCGTCGCGAATGGCCTGGATCAGGACGGCACGTTCGTCGCGTCGCAGTACTACGAGAACCAACGGGACGGGACGTTCGCCGACCGCACCGACGCGGCGGGGTTCGGGCGGCTCGCGAGCGAGGACCTCTTCAGCGTCGCCGCGGCCGACTACGACAACGACGGCGACGTCGATCTCTACGTCGGCGCGAGCGTCAACGACAT
>JAUHYN010000887.1 GCA_030426505.1 bacterium
GGACATCTCCGAAGACGGCGTGCAGTGGCGCGCGATGACGAGCCACCCCGAGCTCAACGCCGCGATCAACGCCGTCGCCGCCGCCGAGGACGGGATGGCGTTCGGTAACGTCGACCTCCCGATCCCCGCCGGCACCGATCTCCCCGCGAGCCGCGACATGCCGGACCTCGCGGCCCGCGGACACGCCGCGCCCTCGCGCGGACACGCCGCGCCCGCGGCCGGGCTCGAGCTCGACGGCCCCGGCGGGTTCGGCGGGAACGCCTTCGGCGGCGGCCCCACGCCGCAGCCGCGCACGCCTTCGTCCATGGACGACCTCATGGACGACCTGGACCTCGACGACGATCTCCCTGACGACGACGACCTCGACGATCTCGACGACGATCCGCTCGGCGAGGCCCCCGCGCCGGCGCCCGGCGAGCGCCCGGCGCGCGCGCCCGACGACCTCGAGGTCGGCGACATCCCGGAGCTCCCCCCGTTCTGGAAGACGTACAAGAAGCCGATCCTCGCGTTCATCGCGGCGGCCGCGCTCATCCTCACCGGCGTCTTCACCCAGCTGTTCACGAAGTGCGGCGCGTTCGGTGTGATGTGCGCCTACGAGGCGATCACCGCGACGGCGCCGCCGCCCGCGCCACCGAAGCCGCCGCCGCCCCCGCCGAAGGTCGCCGATCCCAAGGAGATCGCGAGCCTGATCAACAGCGGCACGTACGAGGGCTTCCGGTCCGTCTTCGCGACGATCCAGAAGGCCGGCCCCACGCTGCCGGACAACATGCTCGCGCTCGCGAAGGCGCGCGGCTTCGCGACGCTGGCGTACGGCCCGGGCGTCTTCCCGCTCGACGACCTCACGAAGGCGGTCGAAGCGCTCAACACCGTCGACCTCGCGAAGGCGATGGGCGGCAACGCGGCCGCGGCCAACGTGGAGATCCTCAAGGCGCGCTCGGCGCTCGAGATCCTCACGGCGCAGGCGACGTCCGCGGCGAACCAGCTCACCGGCCTCGCGTCGCAGCGCTCGGACGACGAGGAGATCGCGCTGCTCCTCGGCCTCGCGCTGGCGGGAGCGAAGAAGCCGGTCGAGGCGCTCGAGGCCCTCGACAAGGCGATCATCGCCGAGCCGAAGTACGCGCCCGCGCTGCACGCGATCGGGAGCATCGTAGCCGAGATGGAGGGCGACAATAGCCTCACCGACGCCGCGGTCTGGTACGAGAAGGCGCTGGTCGCGCAGCCGGACCACACCCGTTCGGCGGTCGCGGCGGCCGAGCTCTACACGCAGCTTCACCGCTTCGGCGAGCGGCGACGCGTGCGGGTGAAGGCGTGTCAGCACGCGTCGGTCGGCCTCCCGCCCGAAGATCGCGCGCCGCTCCTGTTGGTGACCGTGAAGGACTTCGACGCCGCCGGTCGGATCGCCGAAGCGGCCGATCTCGCGGCGGAGGGCGCGCGCCTCGAGCCCGCGAACTCGGCGCACGTGGGGCTGGCGGCGGTCGCGCTCTCCGCGAAGGGCGAGCACGCCAAGGGCCTCGCGCTCGTCGACGAACTCTTGAAGCGGAGCACGAACGACGTCGAGGGCCTCATCGCGCGCGCGCGCATCTACAACGCGACGGAAGACATCGCGAAGGGCTTCCTCGATCTCGACGCGGCGCGGAAGGTCGCGCCGAAGGACTACCGCGTCCCGCTGTGGGAGGCGCGCTTCCACCTCGACCTCGGCAAGTTCAGCGACGCGCGCCTCGCGCTCGCCCGGGCGATCCGGTTCGGCCAGAAAGTGCCGACGCCGAGCGTGGAGCTCGGGCGGCTCGACCTCTCCGAGGGCGACGTCGACGCCGCGTTCACGCTCGCGCAGGACGCCGTGAAGATCGATCCGTACGACGCCGCGTCGCACGTGCTGCTCGGCGACTGCTACACGGCGCGCGGCCAGCTCGACAAAGCGCTCGAGACCTACGAGACCGCGCGCTCGCTCGACGACGAGCTCCTCGAGGCGCAGCTCGGCTACGCGAACACGCTCCGCGAGGTCGGCGCGAAGGCGAAGGATCCGGCGACCTCGAAGGAGCTCGGCGAAGCGATCCCCACGTACCTCGCGGTGCTCGAAGCCAACCCCGGCAACCCGCAGGTGTTGTTCGAGTACGGGCGCGCGCTGGAGATGACCGGCGACGTCGAGGCCGCGCTCGCGCTCTACAAGGAGGCGTCCGCGCTCGACGAGCGCGACGTGCGCCCGCACCTCAAGATGGTCCAGGCGTACCTCACGCAGGACGAGCCGGATCTCGAGCGCGCGTCGAAGTCACTGAAGCGCGCGAAGACGATCGAGACGCAGGCCGGCAAGCCGACCGCGGAGGTCGCGTTCTGGGAGGCGCGGGTCGCGCTCGAGGACAAGCGCGTCCACGACGCCGAGGCCGCGATGCGGAACGCGGTCGAGATGGAGCCGAAGAACGCGGAGTACGCGTTCTGGTTGGGGCGCGCGCTGGAGAAGAACAACTCGCTGTACGAGGCGATCACGTTCTACGAGAAGGCGGTCTCGCTGAACTCCCGCCTGGCGAAGGCGCACCGCGCGCTCGGGTGGACCGCCGTCGAGCGGCACCAGTTCGAGAAGGCGCGCAAGGCGTTCGAGAAGTACCGCGAGGCGGCGCCGGACGACCCGTCGATCTGGGCCGACATCGGCGAGAGCTTCACGCGCCAGAACCTCGACGACCAGGCGCTCAAGGCGTTCGAGAAGGCGGTCGACGCCAACCCGCGCCACGTCGACGCGCTGATGCAGATCGCTCAGATCATGAGCCGCCGCGGCCGGGACAAGGAGGCGGTGAAGTTCTTCCAGCGCGCGACGCGCGCGGATCCGAAGCGCG
The DNA here is from genome assembly GCA_030426505.1 of bacterium. Taxonomy (GTDB): domain Bacteria; phylum Myxococcota; class Kuafuiibacteriia; order Kuafuiibacteriales; family Kuafuiibacteriaceae; genus JAUHYN01. The sequence continues at coordinate 2,826 of JAUHYN010000887.1, forward strand.
CCGACGCCTGGTGTCAGTACGGCATCGCGACCAGCGTGCGCGGCGTGACCAAGGACTCGCTGCGGGCGCTGAAGAAGTGCGTCGAGTTCGAGGACGCGCCCGACGACATGCGCGTCACCGCGCAGAACATCCTCGACACGCGCTGAGCGCGGGTTGGAGCGCTACCAATAGAGCGCTTCGAAGCCTGGGCGATCCAGGGCGACGACGAGCTGCGCCTGATAAGCCTTCGTCGCGCGCGGGAGCTCCACGCCGGTGAGCGCCTTCTGCACGCACTCCACCTCTTCGTCGAGCTCGGCGGTCACCATCTCCGCGCGGACGCCCTCGACCTTCCCCGCCGACGTCACGTCCGCGACGTACGCCATCGTCACCGGATCCGTGATCGCCTCGCGGACCTTCGCGGTGCAGGTCTCGATCGCGCCGCGCGCCGCGGCGAGCGCGCCGGTCGCGACCTCGGCGTCGACCACGCCGTCGAGCGCGCGCGCCTCGAGCCGCACCTTGGCGTCGCCGGGCCGGACCCAGGCTTCGAGGCGCTTCATCGCCTCGGTGTCGAGCTTCGCGAGTGGCGCGCCGTCCTTCGGCGACAGCGCGAACGACAGCGCCTCCACGTGCAGCGCCCACTGGCCGCTGCCCTCGAGCGTGAAGCAGGACTCGAGTTGGGACGCTTCGCGGTGCGCGAGGCGGAAGGTGACGTCGAGCGCGAGCGCGTCGCCCTCGCGCTGGGCGCGGGCCTCCTTCGCGTCGGCCTCGTTCATCGTGAATGCGGCTTCGCGCTCGTCGGCGTGGAGCAGCGCGGCGCCGTCGAGCGCGAGGAGCGAGCGGTCGAGCGCGAGCGGGAGCGCGTCGTCTTCGTAGGCACCGAAGTCGAACCCGGACGCGGGGATCTTCGCGGTGTAGACCGCGCGGGTGGCGGCGGGATCGTCGGAGCAGAGCTTCGCGAGCGCGTCGACGGTCAACGGCTGCGGCTTCGCGAGGGAGCCCGCGCGATCCGATCGGAGCACCGCGCGTTCGTCCGGCTCCGGCGCAGCGGCGGCGAGGCCGAAGGCGAGCGGGACGAGGAGCGGCGCGACATACATCATGAAGTGATGCTAAATTATGGTCTAATTAAACATCAATCGCCGATCGCACCGGGCCGGCCGATTTGGGTTGCGCGTGTGGGACGTTTCTGGTTTATGCGTACGCCTTCCGTGGGCGCCAACTTAGCTCAGTCGGTAGAGCAACGGTTTCGTAAACCGTAGGTCAC
>JAUHYN010000888.1 GCA_030426505.1 bacterium
TTGTCGATCTGGCCGAGCAGCGCGATGTCGACCTGGAGGTTCCACAGCGCGTTGAGGACGTCGAGTTCGAGGAGCGCCATGTCGAGGTGGATCTCGCGGAGCGTGTAGGCGAGGTCGACCGTGAGGTAGGTACACTCGCGGCCGATCTGGTACGCCTCGTACTGCTTCTCGAGGTCGCGGATCTTCGACTGGTTCGAGAGGATGATCGCCTCGAACGTCGCGGTCAGCGCGAAGTGGACGACCGCCGACGCGACGAAGGTGGAGAAGCCCGCTGCCTTGCCGGCGGCTTCCCACGGCGTCTTCGAACTGGCCTGGTCCGCGACGCGGCTGGTCAGCTCGGTCATGAAGCTCAGGACCTTGTCCGCCTGGTTCACGCCGAACTCGAGGCCGTCGATCGTCTGCTGGTAGCCGTTCACCGCGCCCTGGAACTCGAGGAACGCGCGCACGTCCGCCTCGATGAGGCGACATTGCGCGGCGACGCGGTCCTCCGCGATCTGCGCGGACGCGCGCACGTTGCTGATCTCCTGCCGCACGCGTTGGAGCTCGAGGACGCGCGTCTCGACGTCGGCGTATTTCAGCCACAGCGTGCCCGACGACGTCCCACCGCACGGATCATTGAGCGTGGCGAGGCCCTCGTCGAGGTGGGCGTACCGCGCGATGGCGGGGAGCACGCGGCCATCTTCCGACTGGAACGTGCCGCAGATCTCGCCGAGCTGCGCCTCGTAGTTGTTCCGGATGCCGACGAGCTCGGCCTGGAACTCCGCTTCGTCGACGTCGAACTCCCGCGTACTCCCGAGCGCGCGCTCCTCTTGTTCGGCGGCGACCTCCATCGTGTCGAAGGCGCGCTCGAGGATGACCTCGAAGCCGTTGATGTCGTCCTCGTCGAGCGCGGGGAACGGGATGTAGTCGGGGCGCAGGCCGAAGAACGTGATCTGATCGTCGATGCTGTCGTAGCGGCGGCGCATGTCGAGCATCGCGACCCGATACGCGCGCTGCGCCTGTTCGACCTGGAAGATCACCTGGTCCACTTCGGACGGGCTCACGATCTGCGCGATGCGGCGCATGATCTCGCTCAGGATGATCGACTCCTGGTAGGCCCGCGTGTACGAGCGCTCCAAGACGCTCCGCGCCAGGTCCTGCCGGTTGAGGGAGACGTAGCGCCGCGCGATCTCCGTGAACACCCGCGCGCGTTGCGTGGACGCGCGGATGACGCGATCGAGATACGCCGTGACCGTCGTCTGCGAGATGTAGCGGACCGCGTGGCCACCCGTGATGTCACGCCAGACGTACGGCGACAGCGCGTAGAAGCGGTCCAGAACCATGTCGTAGTACTGCGACGCTTGGTAGAGCTTGTAGAGCTCGAAGCCCGCGATCCCGGAGACGTCGATGCCCCCCGCCTCGAAGCGGCTCCCTTCGAAGGCGAGCTGTCGCGTGCCGGCGAGGTCGAAGCGACTCGCGAACGAAGACGTGAGGGCGTCGTCCCCGAGCATGATCAGCAGCTCCGCGGAGAGCCGCTCGAACCCGTGCTCGACCACGGGATCGCCGGTGGGGTTGTCGGTCTGGAGTTGACCGAAGTTCTTCACGAGGTAGTCGCGGAGGAGGTTCGCGGTGGTGCTGTCGAGGCCGTTCTCGTCGAGGTGGTAGTGGTATAGCGCGAGCGCGCAGTCGACGCGGTCGGTGAGCGCAGCGATGACCTCGGGGTCGTAGCAGTACGGCACGAGGTCCTGGTTCCCGGCGCAGATCGAAGGCGTGAAGCCCACGTTGCGGCCCGACCGGCTCACGAACTGCGTGCGGTAGCGGAACGCCTCGTGAATGTCGGTCTCGATCCGGTTGAAGAAGATCGCGGACATGTTCTCGGCGAAGAAGCGCTTGCCACTCTTCAGATCGAAGCGGTCGGAGGAGCACGCGGTGGTTCCGGACGCGTCGCACTCCCACGCGAGCGAGAAGGTGTCGTCCGACGCGCGGTCGCCGACGTCGAGCCACTCCGAAGCGTTCGCGGTCAGCCGGATGTCGCGGCCACGGAGCACCCAGTTGCGGACGTCGGTCAGGCACGTCTCGGGTTCGCCCGCGCCGCCGTAGAAGTTGCAGTCGAGCCGCGCGGGATCGAACGAAGGGTCGGTCGACATGAAGTCCGCGATGCTCAGCGCGAAGTACACGACCACCGCGCCGCCCGGGCACGGCGTGGTGCCGTCGGGGCCCGCGTCGATGACTTGCCGCTGCTGCCGGATCGGATCCTCGGCCGAGCTCGGGTCGTTGTTCACGACCGCGTCCTCACTCCAGATGCACAGCGAGTGGATCGACTCCTCCGCGAGGGACGCGACGTCGAGCGCCGCGGTGCTGGTCCGGCCGGTCACGACCGCGCGCGCGAGGTTCAGGCGCTCACGGCGCGTGAGGCGCTCCACGGGGACCGGCGCGCGGCGCGTGACGGCGCCGATCAGATCGGACGAACACGCGAGGCCGAGCTGGGACGTCTCGTGGTCGCGTTCGTCCTCGGGCCGATTGCCGACGAGCTCTTCGGGCTCGAGGTCGCGGTCTTGGCGGCTCAGCGCGACGTACGCGTACGACGACAGCGGCTCGTCGCCGCCGTGGAAGGCGTCGACCGTCTCGCGCACGATCAACAACATCTCGTGCTGCTCGATCATGATCCCGTCGATCAGCTCGAGGCGTCGGCGCCGCGGCCTCCCGTCCGGGACGGGGTTCGCCGCCGCGTAGATCTGGTTCTTCTCCCGCGCGCCCGCGTAGGGGACGATCGTGTCGCGACACTCGCGCTTGTCTTCGGCACCGCCGGGCGCGGAGAACGAGGGGACGAGCCAGGGCTCCTCGCGGCGGTCGACGTCGTCAACCGCCGTACAGGCCGCGTCGTTCGCGCCGGGAACGTACCGCGCCCCGACCGTGATCTCGGCGCCGAAGTCCGCGACGTACGCGATGCAGCCCGCGTCGCCGCGCGCCTGGCACGACGTGGGTTCATCCTCGAAGCGGAGGTGGACGCGCGGGTCGCCGCCGTACTGCAGCGACTCGGAGCTCACGATGCGGCCGGTGAAGCAGTGCCGCGGATCCGACGACGTGAGCCCCGGCGCGGAGCACGCCGTCGGGTCACTGACGTCCTCGAACGAGGCGTCGCCGAGGTTCATGACGAAGTCGAGTTCGATGACGCCCGAGGGCACGCGGTCCACGTTCGCCGCGCTGGTGTACGGGATGACCGAAGCGCTCCCCGAGCCGCCGAACGGCGCACACGCCGCGCCGCGTCCGTAGCCGGCCTCTTCGCACAGCTCCATCACGCGCTCCGACTGCCACGTGTCGTTGATGGTGGCCTGGAGGAGCGCCTCCATCTCGACGAGCGAGAAGGCGCTATTGCGGAAGCGACCCCACGCCTGCAGGAACGCGTTCGGGACGGCGTCGACGAGGCCGAGGTTCGTGCGATCGCGGCGCCAGGTCTCGAGCGGCGCGAGGCCGAGCTCGGGGCGCGCGCCGTCTTCGAAGTTGCCGAAGTAGTAGATCTTGCCGGCCCACCGCCCCGGGACGGTCTCGGTGTACGAGAGCAGGACGTCCTTCGTCGCGATCCCCTCCGCGATCACTTGGATGCGGCCCGTCCAACTCGACAGGGATTCGTTGCGCGCGTTCGCGAGCTGCACTTCGATCGCCTGGCCCGCCGGCACCGTGATCGGGAGCTCCTGCACGCGGAGCGGCGTCCCGACGCCCATCGTCAGGAAGACGAGCGGCGTGGTGCCCTCGTCGGCGAGGCGGACGTCGAGCGTGCCGTCGTCCTGCTGCACGCGCTGCTCCGCTTTGCGGATGGTCACCGGGATGGGGCGATCGCTCGGGTTCGTGATCGTGAACGACGACGCCGTGTTGTTCGTGTTGAACGCGATGGCCGTCGTCTCCAACGTGAACGTCGCGACATCGCTCGGCTCCGGGGCCTGACCCGGCGGCGTGAGCGGGAGACAGACGCCGTCGAACGAACACGCGAATCGATCGCTCGGGCACGGCTCGTCGTCCGCGCACGTGTCGCGACACACCTTGCGGCTACAGGCGCGACCGCTCGGGCAGTCGGAGTCGT
>JAUHYN010000889.1 GCA_030426505.1 bacterium
GGACGGAGCGGTGCTCGGTGGGAGGGTCCTTGACGACCTCCTCCTCCGCGGCCTCGGAGGCCCACGCCGCCGGGCCCAGGAGCAGCGCGGCGAGGAGCAGCCCTTGGCCGATTGAAACAGTTCGGAGACGCTTGAGTGTCATCCCTCGACTATGCCTGGGTTCAGGTCGAACGCAAAGCCCGCGCCCCGGTCATCCCCTGCCCCGCCGGGTGGCGCGCGGCGCCCCTCGATGAAGTGCGACAGCGCGGAGAGGAGCTCGGGGAGCGTGGAGGCTTGTTGGTTCGTCTCTTCGACGAGCACCTCGAAGATGTGGAGGTAGTTCGTGAGCTCGCGCTCGCTGTCGTGCAGGAACAGGGCGCGCTCGATCAGGCCGGTCTCTTCGAGCACCGAGAAGAAGAGGCGCTCGAAGCGCTTGTCGTCCGCGAGCGTCTTCCAGTCGAACAGCGTCTTCATCAGCCGGTGCGATCCGGGGAGGTCGTCGAGGCGTGGGAGATCTTCGATCGGGACCGCGAAGAACGGCGAGCGCCACGCGTCGAGCCGGCGCGACTGATCCATCGGGTGCGCGATCGCCGCGAGGAGCGCGTGGATGTCCTTCGCCTCGCGCGTCTGGAAGAGGCCGTCCTGCTTGTAGAAGGCGTGCGCGATCCGATGCGCCCGGAGGACACGCGCGATCTCGAGGCCCTCTTCGGCGGAGCGCGTGAGGACGAAGACCTCGCTGGGGCGGAGTGGCTCGCCGCCGTGTGTGGTGTCGTCGAGGAGGCGCCGGATCTCCTTCGCGATCGCGTCGGCGAGGGTGGCGCGCGCGTACTGCGACTTCTTGAACTCCTCGTCGCGTGGGACGAGCTCGAAGATCGCGACGGGCGGGAGCGTCTGACCGTCGCGCTCGAACCCCACGAGCGAAGGATCGCCGCAGCGCACGGGGTGGTCGTAGCGGATGTCGCCCGTGAAGAAGCTCGGCGTGGCGCTGTCGTCGAGCACGACGTTGATCGCATCGACGAGCTTCGCGCTCGCGCGGAAGCTCTCGGTGAGGTGGACCGTGTGGCCGCCCGCCTCCGTGATGCGTTCGCGCGCTTCGAGGTACGTGTGAACGTCGGCGCCGCGGAAGCCGTAGATCGCTTGTTTGGGATCGCCGATGACGAACAGGACCCTGTCGCGCGGCGCGTCCTCGACGAAGACCTTCGAGAAGATGTGCCACTGCGTCTCGTCGGTGTCCTGGAACTCGTCGATGAGGGCGTACCGGAAGCGGTCGCGGAGCCGCTGCACGAGCGGCGCGCCTTCTTCGCCGTCGAGGCTCTCGGCGAGGAGCGTGAGCATGTCGTCGAAGTCGAGCTCGCCGCGCTTCGCCTTGCGGCGGCGGACCTCGGCCTTCACCAGCGGGAGGAAGCGCTGGCAGACCGCCGAGTCGAAGCCGACGAGGTGGCGGTCGAGGAGGCGGAGGCCCTCGAGGAGCTCCTGGAGTTTGCCTTCCTCGGTGACGCGGGCCTCGAGCTTCTCGATCGCGTACGGGAGGAAGCTGCGCGCGCGGCGGTTCTCGTCGTCGAACGCCGCGAGGACGGCGGGGACGTCTTGGTGCTTCTCGTAGTGATCGAGGACGCGGCGAATGATCGTGACGCGCTCGAGGATCGCGCGGGTCGTCTGCGGGTGGAGCCGCGCGCGTTGCATCGCCGGCCGGAGCGCGCGCGCGGAGAGTTCCATGCGCGCGAGCGTTCGCAGCACGCGGACGAGCTCCGCCTCGTCGTAGACCGGATCGAACGCGCCGCGCACGACGCTCGCGTCCCAGAGGAGCGAGACGAGGCGCGGGAGCGCGCGCGACGCGAGCCACGCGTCGAGGAAGACGCGCTCCTCGTCGCGGTGCGCGATGGTCGTCCGGAGCACGTCGTAGAATGCGCGATCGAAAGTGGTGCGCCCGTCGACGAGCTCTTGGTCGAAGTGGCGCGCCGACTCGAACGCGTTCTCCGCGAGGACGCGCTGACAGAACGCATGGATGGTGGAAATCGATGCGGCGTCGAACGAGAGCAGCGCGCGCGCGAGCTTCTTCCGCGCGGCGTCGTCGATGTGCCAGGCGGCGGGGTCATCGGGCGTCGTGTCCGACTCGGTCGTTTCGACGAGCTCCGTCATCTTCTTGCGGAGGCGCGCGCGGAGCTCGGCGGCGGCCTTCTCGGTGAAGGTCACGACGAGCAGGCGATCGAGCGCGACGTCGCCGCCTTCGAGGAGGAGATCGATGACGAGGTGTTCGAGCGTATAGGTCTTGCCGGTGCCCGCGGACGCCTCGATGACGGCGTGCCGATTCAACGGGAGCGACGCGAGGATCGCGGGCTTCTTCACGTGGAGCACGGTCACTTCAGTCGTCTCCGTGTCGCCGCGCGAAGTAGGGGCCGAAGCGCCGGTCGATGATGTCGAGCGCGCGGTCGAGTTCGAGCGGGCGGACCTGCGCGTCGCGGAGCACGCCGAACCTCGCGGCGGGGGCCTCGGCGAGGATGCGCTCCATGTCACGTTTGCGGTTCCGCGCGCGCGCCTTCTGGAGCCGGACGACGGTGTCGAACGGGAGCGCGTACGCGTGGGCGTCGCCGACGAGGTCGGTCACGAGCTGCGCGAGGTAGGCCTGCGCCTCGGAGGGCGAGAACGCGTCGAACCACGTCTTGCGCGGGTTGCCCTCGGAGAACGCCACGTGGACGGTGTGTTCGTCGTCGATGCGCCCCGCGGCCGACAGCACGACGTGGTCCACGAAGCCGCGGAGTTCGAGCACACGATCCGCCTTCCGCCCCGGGCGGCCGACGAACACCAGCGACGTCGAAGGATCGTCGATCAAAGGCTGGGTGTTGCCGTGGAGCTCCAGCGTGCGATCCGCGAGCGCGACGGGCAGCGGCGGCTCGGCGCGCCGCACGACCTCGTTCTCGCGACCGCGGCCGAACCGAATCGGATCGATCGCGCGCATCGTGCCGCGGGAGACGCGACGCAGCTCGCGCTTCCAACTGTCGAGCGCGGCGAGGTGGCGCTGTCGCTCGGCCGCGCCGAACACGCCGGTCGGCAGGACCCCGGAAAGCTCGAGGTAGTCGGCGCGGGCGTGATAGAGCGCCTCGAGGTCCGAGTCGGGGGCGCGCGCGTGGGCGTACAACACCGCGCGGAGCGCGGCGTCGCGGAGGAAGACCGGCGTCCCGAAGCGCTCGTCTTCGCGCGCGAAGGGGTCCTCGCGGTCGTCGTCGTCCATGCGCAACACGACGCTCGCCCAGCCCTGCAGCGGCGACTCCAAGAACTGCCGCAACAGATAGAGCGTCAGCGTGCGGAGTCGATCCTCGTCCGTGCGGACCGGCGGCGGCTCCACGAGCCTCAGGCGCGACGCGACCTTCGCGCGCACGGACGCGGGGAGCGCGGAGGTGAGGAGATCGAGATCCGGGACGTCGTCGTCGTCGAGGTGATCGAGCAGGGCCGCGCGCAGGCGCCGCGAGCTCGCTTCGCGCACCGCGGCGCGCGAGGCGTACGGGCGATCCTCTTCGACTCCGGTCCAGCGCCGCAGCGGGTGCGTCACGGTCATCGCCTTCAGACCCGCTTTGCCGACGTAGCTCCGCTCCATCAGGTGCATCAGCTCCGCCACCGTCGGCGCGGGGAGCCGCGCTTCGCCCGTGCTCTGTTCGGTCGCGACCCACGACAGGTGCAACGCCTCACGCGCCCCCAACGCGCGCAGCAAGAACCAGTATTGGTCGCGCTCGCGCGGCGACACCTGGCCGGCGCGACGATCGTCGGCGAACAGATCGAGCGCGGTGGGGCGCTCCGGCGCGGGGAAGCGGCCCTCTTCGAGGCCGGGCATGAACACCACGCGGAACGGGAGCGCGTAGGCCAGAGACAGCGGCGCGATCACGACGCCGTTCGCGAGCGGGCGGCCGGGCTGGCGAGGTGGTCGTCGTCGTCGCAGTCCCCCCCGGCCGCCGTGAAGCCGTCGCCGTCGCGGTCCACGGCGCTGTCTTTGACCCCCGCGCGGGGGGAGCAGGCCAGCAGGAGCAGGAGCAGGCTGGAGATGTCGGACCTCCGCGTTCCCCACAGGATGCCGCGAGGACG
>JAUHYN010000890.1 GCA_030426505.1 bacterium
AGCAGCACCCGACCGGTCCCGGCGCACTCCCGACGGGCCGCCTCGAAGACCGCGTGCCACAGGTCGGGCGCCCGGGTGCCCGGAGGTGGCCACAGCGGCTCGCCGAGCAGGTCACGGGGCCGGCGCAGCCCGCGGGCATCGGGTGCCGAGGCGACCCGGTCCACGAGGTGGGACGCCAGCCGATCGGCCCACGCGCGCCGATCGCGTGGGGCGAGGATCGGGCGCCCCGGCACGCAGGTCTGCAGCAGCGCCGGCAGCCCCGCGTGCTCGCCGCGGTCGTCGGCGAGGAGCAGGCGGGGCACGCCCCGCGTCAGGCCTCGCTCCCCGAGGCCGAGCAACGCCCGCGCCTCCCGACGGACGAGCGTGTCCGGTCGGGCCGTCGGGGTCCCCGGTGGGAACCGACGCAGGACGGCCACCCGTCGACCCCGGCGCGTCTCCACCTCGACGCGGTGCACCACCGACACGATCCCGCCCGAGAGCCGACGGGTCCTCACCACACGCCCGCGCATGCGCCGCTCCAGCCACCGTTGCGAGTCACCGAGCGGCAGCCGCGCGTAGACGTAGACGTGGCCCGGTTCGTAGAAGCCGGGCGCGCCGACGGCGAGGAGGTCGTTCTGCAGGACGATGTCCTGGCCGAAGTACTGGTGCGTGTTCGCGCCCGGCCCGTCGATCGTCTGCGTCAACGCCCACACGCCTTGTGTGTCGCGCCGCGCGACGAAGACGCGGCCGCGCTTGGAGCTCGCGTAGCTCTGGCCCCAGACCGCGGTGTCGCCGGCGATCTTCGGGCTCTCGCCGTAGCTCGCGACCTCGTTACCGGTCCCGCCCGTGACGGGCCCGAACGTGGCTGCGAGGGACCAGGTGCCGTCGCTCTGCCGCTCGTAGACGAGGACGCGGCTCCCCACGACGGAGCTCGTGACCTTCGCGATCAAGCGGTCCTCGTAGAGGTCGATCGCTGAGCCAAAGAACTCCGCGCCGGCGTAGCGCGAGGGCGGCTCCGGGATCTGCGCGGTCTCGAGCCAGAGGTAGACACCGAAGAACCAGACGCGATCGTAGATGCGGATCGTCTCGTCCGAAGTGACGGCGGCGCGGTCTCCGTGGATCGCGACGGCCCAGAGGTTCGAGCCTGGCGGCGCGAGGGTCCACGGCGTCGAGGAGAGCGCGCTCGCGGTGGTCTCCACCGGGGGCGCGTCGAACTCGCCCCCGCAGGCGAAGAGGAGTGTAGTGGCGAGCAAGGCGCGACGCATGTCGACGTCTCTTGCCGCGAGGGCACGGTCTTGTGCGGTCTTTTCTTCGGCGGCGCGGCTCAGCCCTCGCGCAACGACTCCGCCTGACGCCGCAGCCGCTCCGCCTCACGCACCGCGTCGCGCTCCGCCTGCCGGGCCTCCCGACGCATCTCGCGCTCGGCTTCGCGGACTTCGCGGGCCGCTTCGCGCGCGCGCTCGCGTTCGTCGGCGGCGGCTTCGCGCAGGGCTTCGTGGTGTTCCTCGCGGGCGCGGCGGTGCTCTTCGCGGCGCGCCTCTTCTTCGGCGCGGGCTTCGGCTTCGGCTTCGCGGCGATCGGCTTCGGCTTCGCGGCGCGCGGCTTCGTCGCCGCGGCGCTGAGCTTCTTGTTCGCGTTCGGCGGCCTCGCGCACGCGCTCGGCGGCTTCCATCTCGCGGTGCGCCGCCTCCATCGCGCGGCCGTGGGCTTCTTCCGCGCGGACGCGGGCCTCTTCGGCGCGGGCGGCGGCCTCTTCCATGCGGGCGCGGACTTCCTCGCCGACTTGGCGCGCGGCTTCGATCGCTTCGCGCTTCGATTCGATGTGCTCGCGTGCGGCTTCGGCGTGCGCGCGGATCTCTTCGACGCGCGCGCGCAGCTCGACGGCGCGCTCCATCGACTCTTCGAACGCGGCCTCGTCGAAGTCGACCTCCGCGATCTCGAGCTCCTTCTCGAGCTCGTGCTCGATCTCGATTCGGAGCTCGTGGAACTCCTCGTCGTGCTCGGCTTCCTCTTCGAGCTCGTCGAGGAGCGCGCGGAGCACGGCGACGACCTTCGCTTTGTCGTCGTCGTCGAGGTGGACCTCGACCGAGGCGCGCTCCTTCATCACGGAGCCGACCCCGTAGATCACGCAGCAGATGACCCAGAAGGCGAGGAACGCATTGCGCATGAAGGCACTCTACGCGCCGTGGAAAAGGCCCGCCATGCAAGATCTCGGCGACAGCGGCGCAGCCGAATCACTGCACCGAATCGAACCGCCCGGGATCGCTACGCCTTCATGTTGTTGATAGCGGTCTTCGCGCCTTCGTTGTGCTTGTCGAAGAGGCTGCGGACGAGGTCGTAGGCCTGCGTCTTCTTGTCCATGAGGCGCTTCAGGCGCAGCGTCATCAGATCGACGCTCTCCTGGCTCTGACCGTTCTCCGCGGAGCCGGTCATCCCGAAGCCGCCGTAGCCCGACGAGCTGTTCGAGGAGCCAACGCCCTCACCGATCCCGAAGAGGAGACCGACGCTCGTGGTGCTCGTGCTGATCGACGCGGCCTCGGCCATGATCGCTTCGTCCATCGCCATCAGCACGTCGAACATATTGGTCGGCGGTGCGCCGAAGCCACCGGTCGACGACGTGGAGCCGCCGCCCGTCATCGCGGAGACGGAGACCGCGCCGTCCTGGCGGCCGTCGTTCACGACGGTGAGTTGGGTCTGCTTCTCGAACGCCTTCAGCGTGACCGGATCCTCGAGGAGGCGCTGCGCCATGACGGCGCCGCGGCGGCGGTGACGGTTGAAGAGAGCGGGGAACGGGTTGCCGGCGGACGCGTGCTCCGCGGCCTGCTCGAGGTAGTAGGTCTGTGCGAGGAACTGGCCGCGCTCTTCGAGCGCCTGCGCCGGGGTGAGGTTCGACCACGCGGGCGGGACGTCCTGGCGCGCGTCCTTCACCTGCCGCGAGAACTTGTTGACGCCGACCGCCGACACGTCGCCAGCGGACATCCGCCCGAAGCCGTTGCCGAGGCGCGACAGCCGCGCGAGCGACGAGCGGTCGAGCTTCTGCATTTGGCCGACGACGACCTCCTGCGGGATGCCGAGCTTGTTGAGCTGTTCGCTGGCGTTCGTTCCGAGCTTCATGACGTCGACCTCGCTCCACCGAATACCGTTGGGCGCAGGACGCCCCTAATCCGGCTATCAGTTTCGCGTTTCGTTATCGGTGTGTCGCGCGGCACGTTGCGACAAAAATCGCTGAACGTGGCCAGAGGCTCGGAAACACTCAGAAAATAGGCCCGACGTCCTGGGCGCTGCGCGGGAACAGCTTGAAGTTCTCGAAGGCGTAGTGGAGGACGCCGCGCACGTAGTCGATCTGCGAGCCCGCGAACGGGCGGGGCTCGACGCGGTAGAGGGCGTCGTCGATGCGGAGGCCGCCGGTGACCGCGAACTCGCCGAAGTCCATCGGGGCGTCCGGGTTCTCGCTGACGACGGTGACGTTCGCGACCTCGACGAACACCCCCTCGAACGCTTCGGCCTGGAGGCCGCCCGTCGCGATCGAGGACGGGGTGACGACGCTCGGCGCCAGCGGCGCCCCCGGCGTGCGCGCGAGGACCGAGCTCAGCCGGACCTCGGTGACGCCGAAGTACTCCTCGAGCGTCCCGTTCAGGGAGACGCGGTCGCCGACCGCCACCGACGGGACCGGCGCGCCCATCGGCAGGAACACGAAGACGCCGCTGTACGGGCCGCCGGTGACCTCCTGGACGTAGAAGCTGCCGGCCTGCCCGCCGCCGGGGACGAGCGCGGTCACGACCACGTCGGTCAGCTGTACGGCCGCGCCTTCGCCGGGGTACCGGCCGCTGGTGACGTCCTGCAGGTCGTAGACCGTGAGGGTCTGGGCGGGGCCCGCGTCGCGGACGCCGTTGGGGCCGCCGTCGCGCGGCGGGGTACTGCCGCCGTCGCGGGGCGGGTTCCCGCCGCCGTCGCGCCCGGGCACGAACGGGCCGCCATCGCGTGTGAACTCGACGCCGCCGTCGCGCGGGGGGCCGTTGGGCCCGGCGTCGAGGAAGCCGCCGCCGTCGCGGCGGAGGATCGTGGTGCCGCCC
>JAUHYN010000891.1 GCA_030426505.1 bacterium
GTCGTGGTGGTGCCGCCGATACTGATCGTCAGCGTCTCGCCCTGGGTGATGCCGAGGCCGCCCGTGAGCAGGTCGGTCGCCGCTCCAAGGTCGTTGGACAAGACGACCGTCCACTCCGATAGCGGAGCCACCAGGTATCGGCTCGAGAACGACGTGAGTGGCAAGAGCCATCGGATGGCTTCGTCGAAGTCCGCATGATGGTTCCGCTTCAACTCTCCAAATCGACGCAGGCGGCTCTCGAGGCTCCCCGCGATTCGTTCTACTGAACCCTCGAACGCACAGAGCCCTTCGAGCTGCTCGGACAACGGCTTCATACGAGGCTCCAACCTCACCGTCTCCTGCGCCGCCTCCGGCGCCGCTTCTTCCACGCGATCGGCTCCGCGTTCCGGTAACGCGTGACGAGATCGCCGAGGCGCATCTCCGCCTCCTCCGGGAGCAGGATCGTGTTCGGCGCCGGGAGATCCACGCGCAGCGCGAGATGCACCAGGTCGCGGCTCTGGCGTTGGCGGCCCTCCATGCGGAGCAGACCGCCCCACCACAGCAGGTGCTCTCGGCAGGCCTCGAGGGTGTCGGACGGCGCGATCGCGTAGAGCAGCGACTGCAAGTAGAGCCAGTCGCCGAAGTCGGGCGCGATGAGGCGCGCGGTCTTCGAGGTCAGGTCGACCTCCACGATCTCCGCCTTCTGCGGCGGGCGGAGGAGCCAGCAGTGCAAAGAGGAGCTCGTGCGCGCGAACGGGCGGAGGTCCGCCGCGATCTCGCCGCCGTCGCCCTTCAGGAGCTCGAGGCCGTCCTGCGGCGCGACCCACTCCGAGGTCCGGGTGTCGTAGTTCGGGTCGTCGTCCGAGAACACGCCCGCGTCGAGCCATCGTTCGAAGATCGGGCAGACGCCGCGAGGATGTTCGAGGGGCACGGCCCCCTTTTCTCAGGCGGAGGCCTGCTTGGCCAGCGTCACCACCTCGGCCTCGTCCGCGAGGCGCCGGAACAGCTTCGAGAACCGGAACAGCTTCTCGCTGATCGACCTCCGCAGGTCGGGTTGCGCTTCCACGAGCTCCGGCGGGACGCCCGCGTCGTGGGCGTCGAGGAGATCGATCGCGTGCATCTCGAAGTTGAACAGCGGCACCGCCTCCAGCGCGTGGTCCACCCAGCGGTGGAAGAGGCGCGTGGGGAACGCGTTGAGGGACGTGCCGAACAACGGCACCCGCGTGCGCGGCGCGCAGGTCATCGGGAGCTCGAGGAGCGCGCCGCCCGTCTCGCGCCACGGGGTCTCGGCGGACGTGCGGTACGGTGACAGCGGCCCCGCGAACGCGCGCGGGTCGCCGACCAGCGAAGACGACGTCCGGCCGCGCGCACGGTACAGCCCGATCGCCGCGGCGCGCGCCGCGAAGTACATCGGCGCGGGCAACAACGACGAGTCGTAGTAGCCGAGCGCGATCACCTCGTTCAGCAGCGCCGGCGAAGTGTTGTAGCCGGGTGCCCGGAACCCCGCGATGCGGCCCGACGGAGACAGCGCGCGGAGCGCCGCGTCCGCGCGCAGCAGGTCTTCGCGGATCTCGACCGGCGTGCGGCGCGACAGCGCGTAGTCGTGCGCGTACGAGTGCGACGCGATCTCGCAGCCGAGCTCGCCCACGCGCGCGAATGCCCCCGCGTGCGCCGGCGCGTCGCGGCCGATGCAGAACAGCGTCGCCGGGATCTTCGCCTCGGCGAGTAACCCGAAGAAGCGGGGGAGGGCGACGGTGTAGATTGGGTCCTCGTCGAGCGGCGCCTCCCCGAGTCCGTGGATGGCGCGGTAACAGGACAGGGAGTCGACGTCGATCGTGACGGCGGCTCGGGCCATCAGTTCCCTCGGATGCGGATGACGTACACGAGCTTCGCGATGTTCTGCAGAACCCGCGGCACGCGACGCGTGAGCTGAATCGACGGCTCGCGCTTCTCCTTCAGGTTGAGCGGGATCTCGACGATGTGCAGCTTGTCGCGCTCCGCGCGGATGACGAGCTCCGACGCGAACATGTCGCGGTCCACGACGCACGACTCGACCACCGGGAGGATCGAGCTGCGCCGGAACGCCTTCAGGCCGTGGGTGTCCGTCCCGCGGAAGCCGAGCGAGACGCGGAGCATCCCGTTCACGATGCGCGTCGCGACGCGGCGCCCGACCGGGCGACGATCGCGCGCGCCCGGCATGACCTTCGAACCCACCACGAGATCGAACCCGCCGTCGTCGCCGACCAACAGCTCGAGCGCGCGCCGGTGGAAGTCGACGTCGCAGATGTCGATCTCGTCGCAGTGGATGTACTTCCCGCGCGCCATGAAGATGCCCTTCTTGAGGGCCGCGCCGTAGTTCGGCTCCGGGAGCTGGAGCAGGAAGACGTTGTCGAACTCGTTCGCGAGCTCGCGCGCGAGGTCGGCCGTCTCGTCCGACGAGCCGTTCTCCGCGATGATGATCTCGTACGAGCGATTCATCTTCTCGACCCGCGCGCGTAGCTCGCGGATCGAACCCTCGATGATCGCCGCCTCGTTGTGGACGGGGATGACGATGGAGAACTCGATCTCGCTCACTCCCCGGTCCCCCGCGCCGCCGCGATCGTCTCCGCCGCCTCCATACCTTCGAGGAGGGCGTCCTCCATCGCGTTGTACTGCCAGCGCCCGTAGCGACCGACGCTGATGATCCGCGACGACTCCAACCACTCGAGCACCGCCGCGCGCGACGCCTCGTACTCCGCGTCGAACAACACGTACGCGGGGGAGAGGACGTTCGGGATCATGAAGAGGATGTCGTCCTCGTCCTCGACGAGGCCGAGCCGCTTCAGGCCGTCCATCACGCCCTGCTCGAACTTCGAAGGGTCCACGTCGCCGTAGTGACCCATCTCCACGTAGTACGAGCGGTGCCCCTCGGGCGCGAGGCTGCGCTCGACCGCGGAGTACGAACCCACGCGATAGAACGGGAACTCACGCTCCGGCAGGTAGATCCAGTGGTAGTCCTGATGCTCCTTCGGCGCGCCCTTGATCGCGACGTCGAAGTACAGCACCGAGTTCGCGCGCAGCCGCTTCGAAGCCGCGACGATCGCCTCCGGCACCGAGCCCGCGTCGCCTTCGACGAGCAGCTCGATCAAGCGCGGCAGCGGGATGGTGTTCACGAGGTGGTCGAACGCGATCGTCTCGCCGTCGTCCATCTTCACTTCGCGTCGCGGCAGATCGATCGACACCGGCTGACGCCCGAGCTCCACGTCGCGCTCCAGCCCGGCCTTCAGCGACTCCCCGAGCGCGCCGATGCCGCCGCGCTTGGGATAGACGAACTGCGCGTTGTACCCGAGCGCCTCGCGCGACAGCCCGAGCGCGCCGTCCACGACCGCTTCGATGGAGGGCTGCGGGATGTAGCGGGACGCGAAGTTCGAAGCGAGCGTGTCGAGCGGCACCCCGTAGATCTTCTCGTTGTACGGGTACATGAAGTGCTTGCAGATCCCCTCGCCGAAGTTCTGCCGGATCCACTCCTTGTAGTTCTTCGCCTCGCCGTGCTCCTCGTTGAAGCGCGCGTCGATCAGCCCCTTGAGGCACTCCGCGACGACGTCCTTCGGGAGCCCGAACGTGTTCGCCTGGAACGGGTAGAGCGTGAAGACGCCCTTGCTGTAGACGCGCGCGCGGCGCGTGCGGGCCTCGAGGTTGTCGCCGAGGAGATCGTCCACGAGCTTCTTCGTGGGTTCGCGCCTGAGGTGCAGCCAGTGCCCGGTGCCGTCGCAGAGGAAGCCGTGCGGGCGCTGCCGGGTGCGGGCGAGGCCACCGACCTGCGCCTCGCGCTCGACGATGCGGTAACGGGCCCCGTCGCGCAGGTGGTACGCGCACGATAGGCCCGTGAGGCCAGCACCGAGGATCAGCGTCTCCGTTTTCGAGACGGTCATGCGGGCCGGGAGGCTGTCAGGTTTTCAGGCCGCTTGTCTATTCGCGAAGCAGCCCGCGGATCTTGGCGGCGTCGGGATCGTTCGGCGCGGTGTCGAGGAAGTGCTCGTAGTGCGTTCGCGCACGTTCGTGGTCGCCCGTCAGGGTCAGCATCGTCGCGAGG
>JAUHYN010000892.1 GCA_030426505.1 bacterium
ATGGCGGCGGTCGCGGCGCCGACTCGATCCCGGACCTCGGCGCGGCGTTGAGCCTCGGCCACTCGCGGTTCTCCGCCGACGTCGACCTCGCCGACGTCGCGATCTTCGACGACGCGCTCGGCGGCGCGGGTGTGTTCGCGATCTGTCGCGCGCCCGTCGATCTCTGCTCGGGCGACTGCACCACTTCGCCACTCACGTCCGGCGCGCCGCTCGCCTGGTGGCGCCCGCGCCCCACCGACGATCCCGTGGCGTCCGAAGGGATCTCGGACCTCGGCCCCCACGGGCTCCACGGCACCGGCCACGGCGTCACGATCGACTGCGGCTGGCCCGTCGGCGCACCGTGCGGCGGAGCGGCGAGCTCGGACGGTGGCGTGGACGCGGGCATCGACGGCGGTGCGGACGCGGGCACCGCGCGCGACGGGGGCCTCGTCGGACCGACGAGCCTCTACCTCGCGGGCGTCGACGAACACGTGGACGTCCCGGCGCCGACCGTCCTCGACGGCGCCCCCGCCGCGACGATCGCGGGCTGGCTCCAGCAAGGCCCGCCGCTCGACATCAACGGCTTCGTCTTCGATCGCTACGCGCCGGGTCAGCGGCAGTTCGCGATCTACACGCGCGGCGCGAACCTCCGCGTGTACCTCGTGGCCACCCCATCGGGTGGCGAGTACTGCGAGACCACCGACGGCCGCCTCGTCGCCGGACAGTGGCACCACGTCGCGGCGGTGTTCGACGGCGCGGACGCGTCGCGCCTGACGCTCTTCGTCGACGGCACGGCGTCGCCGCTCTCGTGCGTGGGCGCCCTCCCCGATCGCCTCACGTCCCCGACGGCGGGCGCGGCACGCTTCGGTTGCCTCTCGAGTTCCACGGCGAGCTGCTTCGGGCCGGGTCGCCTCAGCCACTGGGGTCTGTGGGACGAGGCGCTCACGGCGCCGCAGGTCGAGGAGGTGCGTCGGACGCGCGGCCCGCTGACGACGTTCGCGACGGCGCCCGCGGCGGAGCACAGCTGGACCTTCGACGGTGACTTCGCGGACAGCGGCGCGGCCGCGGTTCGACTCGACGGAGTGCCCGTGGGCGCCGCGCTGGTCGGCGGCGCGCCGTGACCTCCGCGATGATGAAATCATAGCAAACGTCGCTCGACCTTTGCAGACTTGTATCGACGGCCCTGAACCGGCACCAAACTCGGTTGTTGGACACCACCACGATCGCCGCCATCGAAGACGCCGTCCGCCTCGCCGCCCCCGCCCGCGTGTTCGCGTGGTTCGTGGTCGAACGCGAGGGCCGCCGCCGCACCCTCCTACTCGCCGACCGGACCGAGGGGCGGGGCGGCGTGGCGCTCGTGCGGTGGGACCACGCCCCGCTCGCGGAGGCGTTCTTCGCGGGGGAGCTCGGCCAGCCCTACGCGATCGAGACCGACGAGCGCACGCTGGAGGGGACGCTCCTCGCGCGCGCCCGCGTCGAGCACGCCGGCCCCGAGCTCTCGGCCGTCATCACGGACTCGGCGCGATGGACCCGCCTCGCGAAGACGTGGGTACACGAGCCGCGCGCGCGCCCGGAGGTGCTTCGCGGGCGGCCCGCCGTCGCGGGGTCGCGCGGGATCGTCGACGTCGAGCTCGACGCGCGACAGGCGGCCGCCGTCGCCCACGACGACTCCCTCCTGATCCTCGGCGAGGCCGGGTTCGGCAAGACGACCGTCGCGCTCCACCGCGTGAAGCGGCTGGCGCGAGCGCGGAACCTCGTGCTGGTCCCCACGCCGGCGCTCGCCGCGGTGTGCCGGCGCGGGCTCGATCGCCTCGGGGCCTCGGCGGAGGTCACGACGGTCGACGCGTGGCTCCTCCGCGAGGCGCGGAAGGCGTTCGCGGGGCTGCCGCGGCGCGCGAGCCACCACGCGAACGCCGCCGTGATCCGCACGAAGCGACACCCGGCGATCGAGGGCCTGCTCGACGACGTGTTGGCGGAAGTCGCGACCGAACAGAAGACCACGCGCATCGGGCGCGCACACCTCCTCGCGCTGTTCGGCGACCGCCCCCGCCTCCTCGCCCTAGGCCTCGGCGAGCGCACGATCTCGGAAGTCCTCGAGCACACCCACGCGCAGTTCGAGGAGACCACCGAGCAGGCATTCGCGCACGTGGACCGCGACCGCCTCGAGTCACTCGACGGCCGGTCGCTCGACGACGGCACGCCGACCGAACACGCCGACACGATCGACTTCGAGGACGCGCCGGTGCTGTTCGCGCTCGCGCGCGCCCAGAAGGCGAAGGTGCGCCGCACGACCTACGATCACATCGTCGTCGACGAGGCCCAGGAGCTCGCGCCGATGGAGCTCACCGCGATCGCGGGGGCGCTGTCGCGGGGCGGCGTCCTCACGGTCGCGGGCGACGCGCACCAGCAGCTCGACGACACCGCCTACTTCACCGGGTGGCCCGCGACGCGCGCTGCGCTCGGCCTGGTGGACGCCGAGACGATCGAGTTGGAGGAGAGCTACCGCTGCCCCGCGCCGGTGCTCGCGTACGCGCGGAGCGGCGCGCCGAGCGAGGAGGTCGTGAAGTCGACCTTCGCGGATCCGGTCGAGCAGATCGTCGAGGTGGGCGCGGTGTTGCAGGGGTGGATGGACGCGGATCCGGGCGCGTCGATCGCGGTGATCGCGCCGACCGTAGCGACGGCCGAGCAGCTCGCCGAGCGGCTCTCGAAGGCGATCGCGGTGACGTTCACGCCCGACGGCGCGGCGGTCGCGGAGCGCGGGATCGTGGTGACCGTGGCCGAGGCGCTCAAGGGCCTGGAGGTCGACGACGTGGTGTTGGTCGTGCCGCCGAAGAGCGACCGGCACCGGTACGTCGCCGCGACGCGCGCTCGGCGGCGCGTGTGGCTAGTGAATCTTCAGTCGATGCGGAGCCCGGAGCGCACGGCGAACAGCGGCTCGGGCGACGCCGCGCCGAGCAGCGCGGTCGATCCGTCGTAGGAGAACTCGGTGACCCACGAGACCGCGACGGTGCGCCGCCAGGGGAGCTCGACCGCTTCGACCAACGCGAGCGCGAGCCCGGCGGACGCTTCGAGGCGGCGGTGCCAGCGGAGGTGGACGGCGTCGAACGAGGGCCCCGCGGCGACGCGCGCGAACAGATCATGCGCGTAGCTGTCGGACGCGAGGAGCGGGACGCGGGCTTCGAGCCCCACCGGCGTCGTGAGGAGCGCGCGGGCGGGGAGCTCGCGGCGGCCGAGTTGCGCTTCGGCGTCGACGCCGACGGTGAGGAGGAGGTGGAACGCGAGATCGTCCGCCGACCACAGCGGCGCGATGCCGCCCGCGCCCGCGAAGACGCCCCACTGTGTGCCGAGCCCGAGGTCGCGCGTCCGCGAGCCGACGTTGAACTCGAAGCCGAGCGTGTCCGTGACGTCGCCGCCGACGAGCGGGGCGCGCCGGAGCTTCCGGTAGCGTACGAGATCGAAGCGGCTGCGCGCGACGCGCGGGCGGCCGCCTTCGAGGCGCCACGTCGCGTCGCCCGCGATGAAACGGAAGGCGGCGTGACTCGAGAACCCGTGCCGGCGGTGATCGCCGAGCCGTTCGTCGAAGACCGCGCCGGCGAGATAGAGACCGCGGTCCGCGCCGCCGATCGTGAGCATGTCGACGCCCGCGTGCGGGAACGCGCGCGCGTAGCGATCCGGTGGCGGAGGGGGCGCCGTCGGCGCGCGGCGTCGGAGCCGCTGCCGCGCGACCTGCGCGGCGATCAGCGCTTCGGACACTTCGAGGACACGCGTGGTCACGAACAGCGCGCGGTGCCGACCGACGTACGGCTGATCGCGCAGCTTGCCCTCGCGCCGGACGACGAGGAGCCGCCGGTGGACCTCGGGGACGAGGTGCCGCGTGCGGTCGCCGGCGAGCACGGAGGCCGTGAAGGCGGTGAGCCGGAGGGCGGTGACGAGGGCGGCGGCGTCGGGGGCGGATGCGGGATCGAAGGGGGGTGCGCGATCGACCGTGGATGCGGGATTCTCGGGCTCGGGCTCGGGCTCGGGCTCGGGCTCGGGCTCGGGCTCGGGCTCGGGCTCGG
>JAUHYN010000893.1 GCA_030426505.1 bacterium
GACCTCCCGCCCTCCGAGGTCGATCTGATCCTCGTCGGCACCGACTCGCCCGACTACATCACGCCCGCCACCTCCGTCGTCGTGCAGCACAAGCTCGGCGCGAAGAACGCCGGCACCTTCGACGTCGGCTGCGCGTGCGCGTCGTTCCCGACCGCGATGTCCGCCGCCGCCGGGATGATCGCGACCGTCCCCTCCATCCGCAACGTCCTCGTCGTCGGCGCGTACATGATGGAGCGCCTCTCCTCGCCCGACGATCCGATCTCGTTCTTCTACGGCGACGGCGCGGGCGCCGCGCTCCTCTGCGCGAGCGACACCCCCGGCGTCCTCGGCGCCGCGTTCCGCGCCGACGGCAGCTACGCGAACTACTGGGCCATCCGCTCCGGCGGCACCGCCGAGCCCGCGTCCGTCGAGAGCGTGACCGAAGGCCGCACGCAGGTCCGCATGTACGAGCGCTACCCGCCCGAGCTCAACGACGAAGGCTGGCCCGAGCTCGTGCGCCGCCTCGCGAAGGAGAACGACTTCGCGATCGACGACGTGGATCGCTTCGTCTTCACGCAGGTCAACGTCGACACGATCCGCACCGCGATGAACGCGCTCGAGCAGCCCTTCGAGAAGGCCGAGTGCATCATGGATCGCTACGGCTACACCGGCTCGGCGTGCATCCCGATGGCGCTCGACGTCGCCGTCCGCGGCGGCCGCGCCAAGCCGGGCGACCTCGTCGTGCTGATCGGCTCCGGCGTCGGACTCAACCAGGCCGGCGTCGCCGTGCGCCTCACCGACGCGCTCGTGACTGCGCAACGGAGCGCCGCATGAGCAGCGCCGTCTTCGCGTGGGGCCTCTTCTCGGTCTACCTCGTCGTGACGTCGCTGCTCGCGCTGCGCGGCATGAAGAAGACGACGACCCTCGAGGGCTACGCGATCGGCAACAAGGACATGGGTCCGTTCCTCGTCGGCGTGACGCTCGCGTCGTCCGTCGCGAGCACCGCCACGTTCGTCATCAACCCCGGCTTCGTCTACGTCCACGGCGTCAGCGCGCTCCTGCACTTCGGGCTCGCCGCGACGTCGGGCGTCACGGTCGGGCTGGTCGTGTTGTCGAAGGGCTTCCGCCGCGACGGCGACCGCACGCACGCGCTCACGCTCCCGCACTGGGTGGGCGCGCGCTACGACAGCCCCGCGCTCCGGACCTTCTTCGCGATCACCAACCTGTTCCTCGCGATCAGCTTCGTCGTCCTGATCATCAAGGGCTCGGCGCTCGTCATGGTCGCCACGCTGCAGATCGGCTACGTCGCCGCGGTCATCGTCATCACGGTGTTCGTGTTCACGTACATCCTGATCGGCGGGACCTACGCGCACGCGTACACGAACTTCCTCCAGGGCATGATGATGATCGCCGTCGCCCTGCTGATCGTCGGCAGTGGCGTCCCGCTCCTCTCGGACGGCATCGGCCCGTTCATGGAGCGCATCGCCGCGCAGGACCCGAACCTCGTGAAGGCGTTCAACCCGGCGAGCCCGCTCTACAGCGACGCCTGGGAAGTGTTGGTCACGCCGTTCATCGTCGGCTTCGGCCTCGTCTGTCAGCCGCACATCCTCACGAAGGCGCTCTACGTCCGCAGCGAGAAGGACCTCAATCGCTACCTCCTCGTCGGCGCCGCGGTCGGCCTCGTCTTCGCGTGCATGTTGTTCGCCGGCCTCTACGCGCGCGTCACGCTGCCGAACCTCGGCGCGCAGGACGCCGTGATGGCGGTGTACATCCAGAAGACGTTCTCGCCGCTGCTCGGCGTCCCGATCAGCATCGCGCTCCTCGCCGCGGGGATGAGCACGATGGACGGCATCTTGGTTTCGGCCTCTTCGATCGCCGGGAACGATCTCTTCCTCGGCGCGCTCGGCGACAAGTTCTTCAAGGACGTCGACGCCGACAAGCGCAGCCAGATGGCGCTGTCCGCGAGCCGCTACATCCTCGGCGCGATGGGCGTCATCGCGTTGGTCATCGCGCTCGACCCGCCGATCTTCGTGGGCCTCTTCGCGCAGTTCGGTGTGTACGGCGTGGTGGCGGCGAGCGTCGCGCCGCTCACGTTCGGCATCTTCGTGAAGGAAGTGAATCGGCGCGACGTCCTGTTGGCCGCCGTGACCGGGCTCGGCGTCCACCTCGGCTTCTACGTCTACGCGCTCGGCGTGGCGGGCAAGACGTTCGTCCAGGTGAACCCGTCGATCACGGCGGCGTCCGGCGCGGTCGCGTCCGTTGCGCTCCTCGGCGCGCTCACGTGGATCCGCAAACAAGCGACAGGGGGCGCCACGGATGCGGTCTGACGCGCTCGTCTTCCGCGACTGGGTCGCGCACTACGCGAGACGGCGCCCCGCGCACGTCGCGGCGCACGACCTCGCGTCCGACCGGCGCCACGACTACCGCACCTTCGACGCGCGCATCGACGCGCTGGCCGCTCACTTCGAACGCGAAGGCGTCGGCGAAGGCGACCGCGTCGCCGCGCTCGCCTACAACTCGACCGACGTCTTCGAGGTCCAGTTCGCGTGCTGGCGCCTCGGCGCGATCTTCGTCCCGCTGAACTGGCGCCTCGCCGCGCGCGAGCTGCGGATGATCACCACCGACGCGCAGCCGAAGCTCCTCGTCCTCGACGATGAGCTCTCGGGCCTCGCCGCCGAGCTCGAGTTCGACGCCGCCGTCCTCCGCACGACCGGCCGCGGCGGGCCGTCCGCGTACGAGGCCGCGATCGCCGAGCGCGGCACGCCCGAGCGTCGCCCCGCACCCACGCTCGATACCACCGGGACGCTCCTCTACACGGCGGGCACCACCGGCGTCCCGAAGGGCGCGCGCGTCACGCACGCGATGACGCTCTACAACGCGATCAACCTCGCGGTCCCCGCCCGCATCACGCGCGACAGCGTCCACCTCGTCGCGCTGCCGCTGTTCCACACCGGCGGGCTCAACTGCTACGCGAACATCCTCTTCCACACCGGAGGGACGAACGTCGTGCTCCGCGACTGGGATCCCGCGGAGGCGCTGAAGCACCTCGCGGATCGCGCGCTCGGCATCACGCACTTCTTCGGCGTGCCCGCGCACTACCAGTTCATCGCCGAGCAACCCGGCTTCGCGAGCGCCGAGCTCTCGCTCGTCACCGCGGGCGTCGGCGGCGCGCCGTGCCCCATCGCGATGCTCGAGCAGTGGGCGAACAAGGGCGTGCCGATGCAGCAGGGCTACGGCATGACCGAGACCAGCCCCACGGTGCTGGTGCTCGACACCGAGATGGCGAAGGCGAAGCTCGGTTCGGCCGGGCTCCCCGCGCTGCACACCGAGGTCGAGCTGCGCACGCGTGAAGGCGCGCGCATCGACGCGCCGGACGTCGTCGGCGAGCTGTGCGTGCGCGGTCCGAACGTCACGCCCGGCTACTGGAACCGCCCCGACGCCGACGCCGACACGTTCTCGGACGACGGTTGGCTCGGCACCGGCGACGCCGCGCGTCGGGACGAGGACGGCTACTACTTCATCGTCGACCGCACGAAGGACATGTTCATCAGCGGCGGCGAGAACGTCTATCCC
Organism: bacterium; assembly: GCA_030426505.1. Lineage (GTDB taxonomy): Bacteria > Myxococcota > Kuafuiibacteriia > Kuafuiibacteriales > Kuafuiibacteriaceae > JAUHYN01. Next base: position 3,553 of record JAUHYN010000893.1, read on the forward strand.
GCCGAGGTCGAGAACGCCCTGTACGAGCTCGACGGCGTGGTCGAAGCGGCGGTCGTCGGAGTCCCCGACGAGCGCTGGGGCGAGGTCGGCCGCGCGTTCGTCGTGATTCGGCCAGGCGCGCGTCTGACGGACGAGGCCGTCGTCGCGCACTGCCGCACCGCACTCGCCAAATTCAAGGTCCCCAAATCAGTGGTCTTCGTCGACGCGCTCCCTCGCAACGCGGCCGGCAAGATCCTCAAACGACAGCTGAAGGAACGAGGAGAGAAGTCATGATGAAGTTGAACACCTGGTGTCTCGTGGCATCGATCGCGCTCGGCGCGGTGGCGTGTAGCGGTGACGACGACGGCGACGACACGACGACGACGCGCGACGGCGGCACGAACAACGACGGCGGCGTCGACCCACGGGTGGCCGCGTGCAAGGCGACCGTCACCGCCAAGGAGGCGCAGCTCTCCGCCGAGATCTCGGGGTGGTCGATCGCCGA
>JAUHYN010000894.1 GCA_030426505.1 bacterium
CGAGGGCGTCGAGGAGCATCTTGTCGGCGCGCGTCATGCCGTACATGTGCGCGACGCCCTTGAGCGCCAGGTTGTCCGACTCGGTCGCGCCCGACGTGAAGATGATCTCCGCCGGCGTCGCGCCGACCAGCGTCGCGACCTGCTCGCGCGCGTAGTCCACCGCCTCCTCGGCCACCCACCCGAACTGGTGCGAGCGGGACGCCGCATTGCCGAAGCGGTCCTCGTAGAACGGCTTCATCGCCTCGAGGACGCGCGGGTCGACCGGCGTGGTGGAGTTGTAGTCCATGTAGATCGGGAGCTTCACGTTTCGTTTCCCTCGGCGGCTTCGGAGCCACCCTCGTGGATGCCGGTGATCAGCATCGGCGGTTCGATCGAGTGTTCGTGGTCGCACGCCTTGCACGCGTGCAGCAGCGTGTGCGGCTCGCAGGAGGTCGTGCAGGTGGTCAGGTACTGGATGCCTTCGGTGAGCTCGTCCGAGAGCGACTCGAGGGCCTGGATCTGGGCCCGGACCTCCGCGTGCTTCGCCTCGAACATGCTGCGGACCTTCTCCATCGCCTTGGGGCCCTCGCCCGCCGCTTCGAGATCGTCGAGGAACGAGCGGATCTCGTGCAGCGAGAAGCCGAGGAGCTGGAGCTTGTCGATCCAGCTGAGGCGAACGAGCGCGGCCGAGGTGTAGAGCCGGTGGCCGCCTTCACTGCGCACCGCCGGCCCGAGGAGGCCCATGTCCTCGTATAGACGAACCGCGCGCGTGCTCTTTTCGGCGCGCTTCGCCAGATCGCCGATACGCAGCGTGGCGTGCGAGCGATCGATGGAGATGACGTGTTCCATTCCGTCGTGCGTCCTCTGCCTTGACGTTGACGTTAACGTCAACTTCGAAGGCGTACGTCCAAAGTGGTAGAAACCTCACGTACACGTCAAGTTCTGAGTGACGCCCCCGGTCCGAATCGACGCTAGGACGCGAGGCGCGGCGATTCCACCTCCTCGGGCTCGAGCGCCTCGGGATCGAGGCCCAGGGGGACGATGCCGCGCTCGAGCCACGTGTGGTCCCCCGCGAGGACGCTCTGGCCGAGCGCGTACTCGCGCGCGTCTTCGTTGTCGACCATCCCGGCCAACGCGGCCTCGATCGCTCGGCGACTCATCGCGAAGTACGCGGTCGCGAGGGCGAGCGCGCCTTCGGCGTCGTCGCGCCCCTCGTCGACCAAGTGCTGCGCGCGGAGCAGCCCGCACGTACTCGCGAAGATCTCCACGCCCACGTCCACCGCGCGGAACAGGAAGCGCTGACGCTTCTCGAGGCCCGGACCGAACCGGAGCATGCCGTGGAACATCCGGCGCGCGAGGCGATGCGCGGCGCGGTCGAGGTACCTCAGCTCCTTGGCGACGGCGCCGTACGCGCCGTGCCGGAAGCCGGCGGTCGCTGCGCCGATCCACTGCGACGGATACCACTTCGCGTAGAACGCGGCGGCCTTCGGGAGGTGACGCATGCGATCGGCGTTCGTCGCCTTCGCGTCCGCGAACGGACCGGCGACGGAGAGGTGCTCGTCGACGGCCTCGCGCGCGAGGAACAGGTGCATGATCTCACTCGAGCCCTCGAAGATGGTGTTCACGCGCGCGTCGCGGAGCATCCGCTCGATACCGATCGCGGCCTCGCCGCGCTGCTCGAGCGATCGCGCGGTCTCGTACCCGCGGCCGCCGCGGATCTGGAGCGCCTCGTCGATCGATTCCCACGCGCGGACGGTGTTCCACTCCTTCGCGGCGGCGGCCTCCATGCGGATGTCGAGGGATTCGTCATCCGCCATCACGCCGACCGCGTCCGCGACCGCTTCCATCACGAACGCGGTCGCGGCCATGCGCGTCAGCTTCGCCGCGATGGCTTCGTGTTCGCCGATCGGCGCGTCCCACTGCTCGCGCGCGCCCGACCACTTGCGACAGATCTCGAGGCAGCGCTTGACCGCGCCGGTCGTCGCGGCGGGGAGCGAGAGGCGACCGGTGTTGAGCGTGGTCAACGCGATCTTCAGGCCCTCGCCCGGCTCGCCCAACAGATCCTCCGCGGGCACGCGCACGCCGTCGAAGCGCAGCGCGGCGTTCGCGAGCGCGGACAAGCCCATGAAGCGACAGCGGTGCGTGACCTCGAAGCCCTCGGCGTCCGTGGGGACGATGAAGGCGCTGATGCGATCCAACTCGGTGTCGCGCGCCATCACCACGATGTTCTCGGCGATCGTCCCGTTCGTACACCACAGCTTCTCGCCGTCGATGCGGTAGGCGGCGCCGCCTTCGATCGGGGTCGCGGTCGTGCCGACCTTCGCGGGGTCGGAGCCGACGTCGGGTTCGGTGAGCGCGAACGCCGAGATCGCGCCGTGGGCACACGCGGGGAGGTAGCGCTGCTTCTGGTCCTCGGTGCCGAACCGCATCACGGGTTGCGGCACGCCAATCGCCTGGTGGGCGGAGAGGAGCGCGGTGATGTTCGCGTCGTGGCTACCGACGAGCTTCATCGCCTGCACGTACTCGCTGTAGTGCAGACCGAGGCCGCCGTACTCGGTGGGGATCTTCATCCCGAACGCCCCGAGCTCCGCGAGGCCGTCGACGACCGCGTCGGGGTACTCGCCGACCTCGTCGATCGTCATCGGGTCGACCTCCTCCGCGAGGAAGCGCTCGAGCTTCGCGAGGAACTCGCCGACCTCGGGGCGGACCGGGTGTGTGGCGACGCTCGGCGCGATCAGATCCGGACGCAGCCGTCCGGCGAAGAGGTGGCGGAGGAAGCTCTCCTTGGAGAACTTCTCGCGCGCGGCTTCGGCGCCTTCACGGGCAGTGGGTCGGTTGTCGTCGCGGGTCATGCGCAACAACAGATGCAACCGACGTTCCTCTGCGAATCCGCGGCGCGACGCGCCCGGGGACCGTGGCGCATCGTCACGGCAACCGGCGCGCCACGCGTGGGCGCGCTTCAGTGATTCGGTTGCGCGGCGCTGACCTGTCCGAGCGCGGAGCTCGGATCCAACGCCTGCGCGAGGTCGCCCAGGGACAGAATGCCGACGGGCTTTCCGTCCTCCAGGACCGGGAAGCGGCGCACGTTCTTCTTCTTCACGAGCTCGACGGCGTTGTGGACGTCGTCGTCCGGCGTCAACCGCGTGAGCTGATCCGAGCAGAACGCCGAGAGCTTCGTGTCGGTCATCGAATGGCCCTCGGCGACGCAGCGAATCACGATGTCGCGGTCGGTGACGATGCCGCAGCACTCGCCGTCGGCCTTGGTCACGAGGACCGCGCCGATGTTCATGTCTTTCATCATCTTGGCGGCGTCCACGCAGGTCGCGTCGTCGCGGAGGAGCGCGGGGTTGAGGGTCATGACTTCACGGATCTTTCTTCCCATGGGGTTGGGGCGTGCATTCGACGTTCCGGGCGACCGACCGGGACCTATCCCGACGAACGCGAGGCGCCCCTGTCGATCCGTGACGGACTGACACGAGGGTCTCGCGCAGCCTGCGGTGTACCGGCGTGGAAACGGTCCGGAGCACCGCGCGGACGACCCGGTAACGCGACCACGCGTGCGCGTGGCGCCCCCGCGTGGCGCGGACGTTGCTCTGAGCAAGGGCATGCTCACCGTCGCGACGCCCACCGGACAGATCGGACGCGCGCTCGTCGCGCGGCTCCTCGATGCGCGCGTGCCGATTCGGTTGATCGCGCGCTACCCGGAGCACCCCGCGGTCGCCGCGGCGGTCCAACGCGGCGCCGAAGTCGTGCGCGGGAGCCTCGACGATCCGACCGTCCTCGATCGTGCGCTCGAGGGGGTCGACGCGTTGTTCTGGCTGACACCGCCCAGCTACGACGCCAACGACGTCGTCGCGCGCTACGCCGAGTTCGGCGCGCGCGCGGCGGAGGCCGTCGCGAAGAGCGGCGTACCGCGGGTGGTCCACCTCTCCTCCTTCGGCGCGCACCTCGACGCAGCGACCGGCCCGATCCGCGGCAACCGCGCCGTCGAAGCCGCGCTGAACGCGACCGACGCCCACGTCCTCCACCTCCGCCCCGCGTACTTCATGGACAACG
>JAUHYN010000895.1 GCA_030426505.1 bacterium
ACCTCCGTCACGCGGCGTGAGCGCGCCGCGTGACGGAGGTTCGGCGACGATCGACGGCGGCGTGAGCGCGCCGCGCGACGGCGGCATCGCGGCGCCCGAGGGGGGCGAGCCCGACGGCGGCTGCAACTGCGGCGCGACCGACGAGACCGACGCGACTTCGGTCGGCTTCGGCGCGTGGCTCCTGTGGCTCGGGCTGTGGCGTCGCCGCCGTCAGCGCTGAGCTTCGGTGCGGTCCTTCGCGGCGCTCCACGCGCCGAGTGCAGCGCCGGCCAACAGCGGCACCAACGCGACCGGATCCGGCCCGCGCCCGAACATCACCCCCTGCGCGATCTCCAACCCGACGCCGATCGCCACCGCGATCGCGATCGCCGTTCGCCGCCTCAGGAACGCCGCCCCCGCCGCGACGACGAGCCCGGCCGAGAACCAATAGAGCCATACGCCGAGCGCATTACGGGGGAGCCAGAAGGTCCGCACGCCGTTGTGCTCGGGGAGGACGAAGCGCTTCGTCGCGACCCGCGCGCCGTCGACCCACGCCGACACCACGCCCGGCGCGTACGCGATCGTCACGCGCGCGCGCCGCTCGGGCCGCGGGATCTCGAGCGGCTCCTCGAGGTTCGTGAAGAGGCCGACGATCGGCGTGACGCGCGTGCGCACGCGGAAGACGAGGCGGTCGTCGCGCACGCCGAACAGGAAGTTCCTCCGCTGCACACCCGCCGAGTAGGTGAAGACGCGCTTCAGCGACGGGTCCTTCGGCGCCGCGTCGAAGTCGACGTCGATCGTGAAGGCGCCGGCCTCCTCGATGCGGCGCGCGATCGAAGCGAAGCGGCCCTCCCCATCGCGGGTCAGGCTCCACGCCGGAGCGCCCAGCGCGTCCGGTGCGTGCGCGCCGACGAACAGGCGCGCCGCGTGGACCTCGCCCGCGTACGCGTAGTTGCCGGGCTGCTCGCGCCCCACGATCAGCTCGGCGTAGTCGGCCCAGTACCACAGGCGCGCGTCCACGCGTGGCGGCGCGGCGGACCACACGACCACAGCGGTCGTCGGGACGAAGATCGCGACACGCACCCAGCGGCGATCGAGGAACGCGCCGACCGAACCCACGACGCCCGCCCACCGCGCGCCGATCGCCGCGCCGACGGTGTTGAACACGAGGTCCTCGAGCACCGGCACGCGGAACGCGATGTAGTGTTGCGCGAGCTCGATCGCGCCGCTCGCGAGGAGCCCCACGATCGCGGCCGCGCCGACGCGGAGCCCGAGGCGCCTCAGGAGCGCGCCGAGCGGCACGAACATCAGCACGTTGAACGGCGGGTCGAGGCCCTTGAAGCGCGGCACGAAGAACGAGTCGGAGGGGACCACGACGGGGCGCGGGTCGAGGACGAACGGGTGCAGCGTCCCCAGCGCGACCAGGACACACCACAGCACGAGGACTCGCTGCGGACGCGTCACGCCGCGAGCATCCCAAGAACGGTCCGCGCGAGGAAGCCCGAGGCTTGGCCACGCTCCGAGGGGATGTCATCTTTCTCGGGCGTGTTGGGGATCCGCGAGAAGGTGTTGTTCGAGCTGAGCCGGCGGCTCGTGAAGCCCGCGGGCGAACACGTCCAGGACATGGACAAGTACGTCGCGTGGCGCTCCGAGGCCCTCGCGCGCTCGTGGCAACACTTCTCGGACGACGACGTCGCCGGCCGCGACGTCATCGACTTCGGCAGCGGCAAGGGCAACCTCACGTTCTACCTCGCCGAGCGGCGGCCGCGTTCGATCGTCGGCGTCGAGCTGCACGGGCCGTCGGTCGAGGAGTGTCAGCGGCAAGCGCGCGAACAGGACTTCGGCGACACGCGCGTGGAGTTCGTGCAGGGCACCGCCGAAGGCATCCCGCTCCCGGACGCGTGCGCCGACACCCTCCTCGCGTTCGACGTCATCGAGCACGTCATGGAGCCGACCACGATCATCCGCGAGTGGCGCCGCGTCCTGCGGCCGGGCGGGAAGGTGCTGCTCGAGTGGTGCCCGTACCGTTCGCCGTGGGCGCCGCACATGGAGGCGATGATCCCGATCCCCTGGGCGCACTTCGTGTTCGGGGAGGAGGCGATGTTCCGGACGGCCGAGCGCCTCTACGACGAAGAGGAGAAGGTGCTGCGCCCCTGGAACTACGACGAGGACGGCAACCTCGAGCCGAACAAGTGGCGCGCGTGGTCGTCGTTCGCGGACCAGGGCTACATCAACCAGCTCAACGTGGCGCCGTTCAAAGCGCTCGCGCAGCGCGAGGGTTTCGACGTCGCGCGCTTCGAGCACATCACGTTCTCCAGCCTCCCGGCCCGGGACTGGGTGGCGCCGGTCCTGATGCGCATCCCGGTCGTGAACGAGCTGATGGCGTCGTTCGTAGTCGGCGAGCTGACCCGCCGCTAGGCGGCCGCAGCGAATAGCCTCCAGTCCGCAGCAAGATCTCCCGAGCGCATCAGGCGCTGAAGCGTCGCACCGAGGAGCTGCCGGCTGCCCGCTGGTCGCTGAGAGCTAGCCTGTGGGTAGGGACTCACCCTCGCCGGACATTTTTCCGACAGGTCTGTGACCGTCCGCCGGTCTAACATCCGTGGCCGTGCATTCGAAGTGGACCCAGGTCCTGACCACCGCATCCTTCGTCGCGCTCGTGGCGTGTGACAACGCGCCCTCGACGACGATCGACCCGCCCGATCGCGACGGCGGATCCGAGACGACCGAGGAGCGCGACGGAGGGACGGAGATCGTCGACGACCGCGACGGCGGTGTCCCCGAGGTCACTTGGTGGCAGGACATCCAGCCGATCGTCGCGGCGAAGTGTCAGCTCTGCCACGCGAACCCGCCGCAGTTCGGTGCGCCGCGTCCGTTCGTCACGTACGCCGACACGCAAGGCGTCCACTCGCGCCTCGCGGTGCCGCTGCACGAGGTGATGTCGTCGCGCGTCAACGCGACGCAGCAGCGCATGCCGCCGCCGAGTCAGCCGCAGCTCACGGACGAGGAGCGCGCGTTGATCACGCTGTGGTCCGAGATCGGCGCGCCGGAGGGCACGCCCCCGATGCCGGGGCGTGACGGCGGCGTCGACACGCGCGACGGCGGGATGGCGCCGCGCGACGGCGGCGAGCCGGACACGCGCAACGTCTCGCGCGTCCTCGAGATCCGCGCGACGGAGCCGAACAGCGCCGCGCCCTACGCGCTGCCGCAGCGCACGACGAACTACCGGTGCTGGTCGCTGACGGTCCCGGCCGGCAACGCGAGCGGGCAGGAGTACATGTTCCGGTTCGAACCGCTGATCGACAACACGGCGCACACGCACCACACGCTCCTCTTCAAGAACACCGGCCAACTCGAGCCGGAGGGCGTGCCGTTCGACTGCGGCTCGGTGCAGCTGTCGTGGAACATGGTCGCGGGCTGGGCGCCGGGCCGTCAGGCGGACGAGATCCCGCGCGAGGCCGGCGTGCCGATCGCCCAGGGCGACCAGCTGATCCTGCAGGTCCACTACGACAGCGTCACGGACGCCAACCAGACCGACAACAGCGGCGTCCGCGTGCTGCTCACGGACGACACGAACCTCGAAGAGGCCGGGATGCTCTGGTGCGGCAACATCTGGCAGGGCCCGATGAACGGCCCCGCCGAGGTGAAGAACCACACCTGGAACGTCTCGCAGGACATGACGATCTTCGCGGTGTTCCCGCACCTTCACCAGACGGGCACGCAGATCTCGCTGGAGCTCCAGCGCAGCGGCTCGACGGACTGGATCAGCCTCGTCGACATCCCCGCGTGGGACTTCAACGACCAGCCGAACATCACCATCCCGCCCGAGCACCAAGAGATCCGCTCGGGCGACAAGCTCCGGACGCGCTGCGAGTACAACACGCAGGGTCAGAACGTGAGTTGGGGCGAGGGCTCGGCGGACGAGATGTGCTTCAACTTCGTCTACCACTACCCGCGCATCAACTTCGAGTACGCGTGCGTGCGGTACGAGTTCTGAGTTCGGCGCCTACCTGACCAACGCCCCGAGCGCTCCCGTGATCGGGCCCTGCGCCGCCG
>JAUHYN010000896.1 GCA_030426505.1 bacterium
CGGCTGATGGAGGCCATCCTCCGGCAGTGGATCCAGGAGGCGTCGCCGACGCCGATCCTCATCGTGCCGCTGCCGACGTACCACAACATCAAGGACGAGGTAGAGCCGATCTTCCAGCCGCTGTTCGAGCGGCTGTCGGCGCCGAAGGACAAGGTCCACGTCGCGGACATCACTGCGCCGATCATGAAGATGTCGCGCGAGGATCGCGTGCGCATCCCGTTCGAGGAGGATGTCCACTTCTCGCCGTTCGGGCACGAGGTGGTGGCGAGTCGGATCGCGGAGGCGATCACGTCGCGCAACCTGCTGAGGAAGCCGGCGGCGCCGAAGCCCGCGAAGCGGCGGCGCGCGGAGGGGACGTACATCCTCGGCGTGTCGGCGTTCTATCACAACAGCGCGGCGTCCATCGTGAAGGACGGCGAGATCATCGCGGCGGCGGAGGAAGAGCGCTTCACCCGCGTGAAGAACGATCGCCGGTTCCCGCACAGCGCGATCAACTTCTGCCTCGAGCAGGCGAAGATCGATCAGCGCGACCTGTCGGCGGTCGTCTACTACGACAACGCGCCGCTCACGTTCGAGCGCCTGCTCCACACGCAGGCGGTGGCCGGTGAGAAGGGCGCGGACAACTGGGGCCGGTTCATCCCATCGTGGACGCTGTACAAGCTCCACATCCCGCGGCTCATCCGCGACTACCTGCACTACGACGGCCTGATCCTCCAGGAGGCGCACCACCGCTCGCACGCGGCGAGCGCGTTCTACCCGTCGCCGTTCGAAGAGGCCGCGATCCTCACGATCGACGGCGTGGGCGAGTGGGCGACGGCGTCGATCGGCGTCGGGCGCGGAAACCGCGTCGACATCCTCAAGGAGATGCACTTCCCGAACTCGGTCGGGCTCCTCTACTCGGCGTTCACGCAGTTCACCGGCTTCAAGGTGAACTCGGGTGAGTACAAGATGATGGGCCTCGCGCCGTACGGCGAGGCGAAGTACGTCGACGTCATCCTCGACAACCTCGTGAAGATCAAAGACGACGGTTCGATCGAGCTCGACCTGTCGTACTTCTCGTTCCTCGACGAGAACACGATGACGAACGACAAGTTCGCGGCGCTGTTCGGAGGGCCGGCCCGAGATCCCGACGCGTGGATCACGGAGCGCGAGATGGACATCGCGAAGTCCATCCAGGTCGTCACCGAGATGGTGATGATGAAGATGGCGCAGCACGCCCACGAGCTGACCGGCATGAAGAACCTCTGCATGGCCGGCGGCGTGGCGCTGAACTGCGTGTCGAACGGCAAGCTCCTGCGCGAGGGGCCGTTCGAGGACATCTTCATCCAGCCCGCCGCCGGTGACTCCGGCGGTTCGCTGGGCGCCGCGCTCGACGCGTACCACTCGTACTTCGGCAAGGCGCGGACGACGCGCGGGAACGGCCGCTCGTCGCAAGGCGCGTCGTACCTCGGACCGTCGTTCTCGGACGACGAGATCCAAGGCTTCCTCGAGTCGAACGGCTACCCGTTCGAGCGGGTGGAGCCCGAGGAGCGCGCGCGCCGCGTCGCGGAGATCCTGGCGGATGGCAAGGTCGTCGGGCACCTCGCGGACCGGCTCGAGTTCGGGCCGCGCGCGTTGGGCGCGCGCTCGATCCTCGGCGACGCGCGGAACCAAGAGATGCAGGTGAACCTGAATCTCAAGATCAAGTACCGCGAGTCGTTCCGGCCGTTCGCGCCGAGTGTGCTCGAGGAGGACGTCGGCGAGTTCTTCGAGATGAAGGGCCGCAGCCCGTACATGCTCCTGGTCGCGCCGGTCAAAGAGTCGCGCCGCCTCGAAGTCGCGGAGCGGAAGGAAGGCGAGGACCTCACCGAAGTCGTGAAGCGCCCGCGCTCCGACGTCCCGGCGATCACGCACGTCGACTACTCGGCGCGCGTGCAGACGGTGAACGCCGACGAGCACCCGACCTACTACCGGCTGATCAAGGCGTTCAAGGAGAAGACCGGCTACGGCGTGGTCGTGAACACCTCGTTCAACGTGCGCGGCGAGCCGATCGTCTGCACGCCGTACGACGCGTACCGCTGCTTCATGCGCACGGAGATGGACGTCCTCGTCCTCGAGAACTTCATCCTCTACAAGGACAAGCAACCGGCGTGGCCGGAGGCGAAGGGTCACGTCGAGTTCGACGTCGAGGCGAAGCAGGCCTACGACAACACGTTCGTCGACAAGCTCCAGGGCCTCTTCTTCGAGCGCTTCCTCCCGACCGCGGCGCGCATCGTCACGTCGGGCGACATCCGCATCAAGAAGGAGCTCACCAACGCCCCGACCACGTGGCGCGAGCTGAACGAGCCGGACGACAAGCGCCCGATCTTCGAGATCCCGAGCGAGCTGAATGCCGCGAGCACCGCGGGCCCGGGCGACATGGCCCGCGCGATCACCTCGGACTGGAACCCGCGCTTCGCGGCCGCGTCGTTGATGTCGGTCGTGAGTGAGGTCCTCGCCCTCGGCGAGGAGTACCGGACGACGGGCGAGCTCGAAGAGGAAGTCGGCGACTCGGTCTACGTGATGTTCTAGGTGAAGCAGCCCTCGCCCTACGGGGCGAGGGCTGTCTGAACCTGTGCCAGGAAGGCGCGCGCGCAGCGCGCGTCTGACGTAGGTGCTTAGCGGAGGCCGTGCTCGGGCGAAGCCCAGAGCTCGGTCCGATGCTAGCAGCACGCACCGCCGGAGGCGCTGGCGTCGGTCTCCGCGTACTCCGTCGCCGCCATCGTCGGGCCGCACGGGTACGCGCCGTAGTGGGTGGACTTGTCGCCGACGACCTCGAAGGCGGAGGCGAAGCGCGTCGACGCGAACATGTCGGCGGTGTTTCCGCAGACGCGCTCGGGGCGACCCAACTCGAAGGCGTGGTGGTCGTCGAGCCAGAACACCGAGGGTGCGCCCTCGATGCCGCCGCGGTAGATCGCGATTTGGCCGTAGTCCTCGCACTGGGCGTCGAGCTCGGGGAGCTTGAACAGCCGGTACGTCACGGAGACGAAGCGCGCCGCGCCGACCTTCTCGCGGATCTCGTCGTTGCCGATCGTGATCTCGGCCGTCGTCATCACGCGCGGGTCGAGGAAGCCGACCTTCTTCGCGAGCGTCTCGAAGTCGAACTGGTACAGCGCGCCACCCAGGCACTCGCCGTACAGCACCGGATCCTCCGCGACGGCCTTCGGGAGGCGCCGGTCCGCGAAGACGTCGCTGATGTACAGCTCGCCGCCAGGCGCGAGCACGCGGTAGGCCTCCTCGAGGACGAGGTCCTTGCGCGGGCTGAGGTTCACCACGCAGTTCGAGACGATGACGTCGACCGAGGCGTCGCCGAGCCCGACCGCGTTCAGGTCTTCGATGTAGCCCTGCTCGAAGCGAGTGTTCGGCTCGGCGTAACCGAACTTGTCCGCGTGCCAGCCTGCGGTGCGGCGCGCGACCTCGAGTTGGTCCTCGGTCATGTCGACGCCGACTACGCGGCCCTTCGGGCCGACGAGCTGCGCGAGCACGTACGCGTCGCGCCCCGTCCCGCAGCCGAGGTCCACGACGGTGCGGCCTTCGATGCCGTGCGGGATCGGGAAGCCGCACCCGTAGAAGCGATTCGCGACGTCGTCGTGGACGTTCCTCAAGCGGGACGCGATCCAACCGGGAGGCGCTCCGCTCGCGCAGCAGGCGTTGGTCTTCAGGTCCTTGGTCGAAGCGAGCAACTTGCCGTAGTACTCGCTCACCCAGCTGTGGATCGAACTCGAATCGTGCATGGCGTGTCCTTCAATCTACTCGATCCGTCCCCGAGAAGTCGTTGTTCGCGAGGAGGCTCGGGACGTGTTCGGGGGACTCCGCCAGCTTGCGGAGGCCCACGCGCGCGCCCTTGTACCAGGGGATCGTCGTCTTCGGGTCGGTATAGCCCGACACGAGCCCATTGGCCGAGCCCCGCGCGTGATACATCAGTGTGAAGATCGTGCCGGGCCGCGTCGATTCCACGACGCGGACCTGGAACCGCTCGCGCCCCTCCTCGTTGAACAACTCGACGAGCTC
>JAUHYN010000897.1 GCA_030426505.1 bacterium
CGCTGTCGTTCGCCCCCGCGAGGATCTCGGCGAGGAAGCGATCGAAGCGCGCGTCGCGGCTGACGATCTGCCGCTCGTAGGCGGCGATCGCCTTGCCGAAGTTCGCGTACACGCGGTTGATCGCGAGCTGGACGTCCGGCGCGAGGGACTCCCACTCGGCGCTGCCGGGCTTGCCGGAGGTCGGGTAAAGGGGGGCGCCTTCGGCGTCGAACAACGCGGGCAGTGGCCCGAACACGCCTTCGTACTCGGCGCGGTACAGCGTCGCGATGAGGTACACGACACCGAGGCGCGACCCGCCCATCTCCACGTCGCTCTCCGGCGGCCCGAGGGCCTGCGCCCAGATGGAGTCCTTCCGGCCGTCCCAGAACATCCAGTTCGCCCACTTGCCCGAGTTCAGGTAGTAGGCCGCGTTGATCACCGACGGCGCGTGGCGCCCGGTGTAGCCGAGTCCGAGCGAGGTCGGTGCGCGGTTGTCGGCGAACCCCATGTCGGGCGCGTGGCAGGTCGCGCACGAGACCTCGCCGTTGCTGCTGTAGCGCGGCTCGAAGTAGAACTTCTGGCCGAGCGCGATCGCGGCGGGGTCGTCGGCGAATACATTCGTAGGATCGGGCGGGGCCTCACCGAGGACGCCGAGCTCGGAGCGGAGGATCGCGAGCTCGTCGGCGGTGAACGTCGACTCTGGGACGGGCTCCGGCCAGTCGACGCAGCCGACGGTCAGGGCGAGGGCGAGGGGCGTGAGTTTCGAGCGAACCACGGTACTCACCTTCGGCAACCTCCTCGGAGAGGTGAGGGGGATTCGATCGTTGTCCCAACGTGGTGCGTCGTCGGTCCGTTGACCGACCCGCGAACGCGCAACGTGAGGACCTCGCTCCCGATAACGACGTCGGGACCTGTATGCCCTTCGCGACCGGAGCCACGCCGCCCCGACCGGCCATCGACACGGTCACCGGAGAGCAGCCGATGCTCGATCCGGAGCTGCTCGTCACCTGCGCGTCCGTGTCGCTCCGGACGCACGCGTTCAACGACGCACACGCGCTCCTGACCGCCGCGCTCGCGTTGGAGCACGACCACCCGCGCGCGCTCGCGATGCTCGGGCTGACGCTCGATCGCCTGGGCCGCCCGGTCGAGGCGCGCGACGCCTACGAGCGCGCCATCGCGGCGGACGAGCGCGACCCGAACACGCTCTTGGATCTCGCCCGCCTCTACATGGACGCCGGGGAGGACGACCGCGCGCGGTCGCTCCTGTCGTGGCTCGTGGTCGAGCTCTCCGAAGCGTCGTTCGCGCGTCGGCACGCGATCGACATGCTCTCCATCCTCGAGGCTCGGCGATGACCGGCCCCGTGCGCCGAGGCCCCGTCCTCGGGCGCGTGCAAGTCATCGAGGCCAGGCCGACCGGCGACATCGACGCGCTCCGGCAGATCGCTTCGACGCGGGATGCGAGCGGCTTCGACGGGACGCGCCCCGGGGCGCAAGTCTCGGACGACGCGACGCCCCCGCGCGCGCCGCTCACGCACCGCTTCCCGCTCGCCGCGCGCGCGCTCCTCACGAACGACAAGCTCCGTCAGGCGATCGCGCAGTTCGACGGCCCCGTGCGCGCCGCGCTCCAGCGCGTGCAGAAGCTCCCGCCGATCGCGGCGCTTTCGCCGACCGCGCTCAAACCGGAGCCGCCGATCGCGGGGCGCATCGATCGTTCGCTGAAGCGCGGCAAGCCGCGCGTCCTCTTCCGCCCGCACGACAAGGAGATCCAGCCGTTCCCGCTCGAGCTCGCCGACACGTGGGGCCTCCGCCACGGCGCCGAAGTCGAGATCGAGACGACGACCACGCCGTCCGGGGAGACCAAGCAGCGCATCATCACCGACCGCGAAGACTTCGGTCGTGCGTTCGTGGGTGAGGTCGCGAAGGTCGACGGGCAGTGGGTCGCGCGCGGCATCAGCGCGAACCGCTCGTACGAGTCCGTGCCGCTCGACGCGGAGGCCGCCGCCAAGGCGCCTTCGATGGAGGGGCAGGCGGTCATCGTCCACGTGCAGAACCGCGGCCGCCCGGACGTCGTGGGGCACGTGAAGGAGGTCCTCGGATCGCCGGACGGTGCGCAGACGCGCTTCCTCTCCGTCGCGACCGACCACGGCCTCTCGCTGACACACCCCGAAGAGGCGATGGCCGAGGTGCGCGCGTTCCAAGAGGAGCCGATCACCGGCAAGAGCTTCGAGCACCTGCCGTTCGTCACGATCGACGGCAAGGACACCGTCGATCTCGACCAGGCCGTGTGCGTCGAGGATCGCCCGGGTGGCGGCGCGATCGTCCACTACGCGATCGCGGACGCCGCGTACTACGTGAAGGAGGGGAGCGCGCTCGACAAGGAAGCCGTGAAGCGCTCCCTCACCGCGTACCTCCCCGGGCGCTCGCTACCGATGCTCCCCCGCGAGCTTTCGGAGGATCTCTGCTCGCTCGTCGCCGACCAGCGCCGGCGCGCGTTCGTCGTGACGCTGGAGTTGGACGCGAACGGCGCGCTCGTCGACTCGAAGTTCGAGCGCGGCGTGATCAAGTCGCGCGCGAAGCTCGACTTCGAGGGCGTGCAGGAGTTCATCGACACGAAGTCCGGTCCGCTCGCGAACCAGGAGTACACGCGCTCGCTCGAGCTCCTCGAGAAGATGGGCGGCACGTTGATGGACGCCGCGAAGGCGCGCGGCGTCGTCGACAACCCCGAACAGGAGATGCGCGCGTCGCCCTGCGACGACAGCCCGGTCGGGTTCGAGTTGAAGGCGCGCGACCGCCTCCCGATCGAGCGCTTCAACGAGCAGATCTCGCTGATGACGAATCACGCCGTCGCGGCGGAGCTCGAGTCGCACGGCGCGAAAGCGCTGCACCGCGCGCACGTCGCGCCCGAAGACGACAAGATCGAGACCTTCCGGCGGAGCGTCGCCGCGCTCGGGCTGCCGTGGCCCGACGGGATGCGGATGTCCGACTACCTGCTCACGCTGGATCCGACGGACCGGCGCACGGCGTCGATCTTCCGCATGTCGACGCGCACCAACCACCGCGCGAGCTACGTGCCGAACTCACCCGGTCACCACGGGCTGAAGCTCGAGCACTACCTGCACTTCACGGCGCCCATGCGCCGCTACCCGGACATCGTCGCGGCGCGTGTCCTCGCGGCGATCGTCGAGGGCACGCCGCTCCCGCACCAGGACGACGACGAGCTCGACCACATCGCGAAGTGCAACGAGCGCGCGGCCCGAATGCACGGGAGCATCGGCGCGCAATGCACCGCGATCCTGGAGTCGATGCTGCTCCAGTCGCGCGTCGGCGAGACGATCGCGGGTGACGTCGTGGACGTCTCGCCCGGCGGCTTCAAGGTCCAGCTCGAGTCCCCGCCGGCCGTGGTGTCGGTCGCGTCGGGCCCCCTGCAGAAGATCGCGGGCGGCCAGTTCGGCCTGATCCGCGACGGCACCGCCTACGAGACCCCGCGCGGCACCTTCGGCTTAGGCGACCGCGCCGAAGTCCGGATCGTCGGCGTCGACACCCTCGAGGGCACCGTCGAAGTCGTCCCCGCCGCGTTCGGCGACGGACCGGCAACCCGCGCCGCGTGAACCGTCGGGCATTGTCGCGCGCCCTGATGTGTTAAGGACGCCGCATGGGTCGACTGGTCGAAGGCGAATGGGTCACCGAGGAACAATGGCATGACGACACGGACGGTCGCTTCAAACGGAAGCCGACGACGTTCCGCGGGCGGCTGAGTACGGACGGCTCGACGCCGCACCCGGTGGAGTCGGGGCGGTATCACTTGTACGCGTCGTGGGCGTGTCCGTGGGCGCACCGCGTCCTGATCGTGCGCGCGCTGCGCGGGCTGGAGTCACACATCGGGCTGTCGGTGGTCGATCACCTGATGACCGACGACGGCTGGCACTTCTCCGAGGAGCCGGGCGCGATTCCGGACTCGGTGAACGGCGCGAAGTTCCTGCGCGAGATCTACGTGAAGGCGGATCCGAAGGTGTCGTGTCGGGTGACGGTGCCGGTGCTCTGG
>JAUHYN010000898.1 GCA_030426505.1 bacterium
GCCGATCCTCAACATCAGCCTCGGCGTCACGGCCATCGCGGTCGGCGTCACGCCGGACGAGAACACGCCCACGCCGGTCGGCGATCTGCTCTTCGTGATCCCCACCGCGCGCGTTCAATTCGCCGTCCTCACCACCGAACGCAACTTCGTCTGGGTGCGCGCCGACATCGGCTTCGGCCTCGGCCTCCCCGGCGAGATCGACGGAACCGAGTACGGCGGCAACGGCCTCGCGGGCGCCCTCGCGGTCGGCTTCGAGCGCTTCACCAAGCTCCGCCACTTCTCGATCGGCGGCGTGATCGGCGCGAACGTCGTGACGAAGCCGGCGGTCGGGATCGGCATCTCCGTACTCCCGATGGTGAAGTACACCTTTTGACGACGGTGTTCGCTGACGCCGCCCCTGACATCGCTGTCCGGTCGGTGACACGCGCGTCGCCGTTCCCGTAGAACAAGGAGCATCGCCTCGGTCCGCACAGCTTGGATCGCCGCTTGCGAATGCGGCGCGGCGATGCGTCCACTCCTCTGCCTCGCCCTCGTCCTCGCGGCCGCTTGCGCCGAGACCGAGCCGCTCCGTCGACCGCCGCGCGACGCGGGGATCGAGGTCGCGGACTCGGGCGTCGTCGACGCGGGGCTCGCCGTCGAGGACGCCGGCGTCGCGCCGAGGGACGCGGGCCCGCGGGATGGCGGTGACCTCGTCGAC
Source organism: bacterium (assembly GCA_030426505.1). GTDB lineage: Bacteria > Myxococcota > Kuafuiibacteriia > Kuafuiibacteriales > Kuafuiibacteriaceae > JAUHYN01. The sequence goes on from JAUHYN010000898.1 coordinate 698, forward strand.
GCCGGGCGCGAGCGCGACGCGGGGCCGAAGCGCGACGCCGGTCCCGCCGCCGACGCAGGGCGCACGTTCCTCGAGGTCTCGGTCGGCCTGAACTTCGCGTGTGTGCGTGTGGAAGCCGGGGCGGCCGGGCCCGGCGTCGTGCGCTGCTGGGGCTCCAACTACGGCGGCGCGCTCGGGACCGGCGGCCCGATCGACTACATCGAACCGTCGGCGCTCGTCGTGAGCGACAACGGTCAAGCGTTGGGCCCGGTCGCTTCGATCGACGCGGACGGCGCGGCCAACCTCGCGATCGACGCCAACGGCCACGCCCACTGCTGGGGCTTCCTCTCGGGGATCGATGCGACGTTGAGTGCGCCGCACCCGCGGCGCTTCGACGGCATCGAGGGCGCCACGCTCGTGGACATCCACGATCAGCACGGGTGCATCGCGGACGCGTCGGGCGTGTGGTGCTTCGGACTGAACGAGTGCGGACAGCTCGGGGACGGGACGCAGGTCAACGACACCGAACCGCGGCGTGTCCTCGGCGTCGGCGCCGTCGATGCCCTCGGGCTCGGCACCAACCGCTCGTGCGCGGTCGAGGCGGGCCGGGTGAAGTGCTGGGGCCACGCGCTCGATTCGCCGTCGGGGCCCGGCTTCTGCCCGTCGGTGCTCACCGCGTCGGTCGCGATGGACGTCACCGACGCCGTCGCCGTGGCCAGGGCGTGGGCGACACGTCGAATCACTGGACGCCGGTCGAGGTCCTACACGTCCGCGACGCCCGCCAGCTCGACACCTCCGGCAATCGCACGTGCGTCATCACCGAATCGGACCGGCTGTGGTGCTGGGGGAGCCGGCACCGGGGAATGCCGAACGACAACGCCGCCGCGCCGGAGGAGGTCGTCTGGCCGCGCTGAGGCCGGCCTTTTAGTTAGGCGGTGCGCCCATGGACGGTGGTGCTGACCAGGGCTATCGTCCCGCCGATGCCCGAGATCGAGGTCCAAGGGGGGGCGCAGGGAGCGCCGAAGACCGACGCGGATGCACCTGCCAAGCCGAACGGCCACGTGACGCTGGACAAGAGCCGAGTCCTGGACGGCGAGGGCATCCTGGACGCCGACCGCCTCGGGGGGGTGGTCGAGGAGCTGGTCGCGGCCGAGCGTTGGTCCGACCTCGCCGCCGTCTACGGGCTGGCCGCCGAGCGCGCGCCGGACGCCGCGGTGGGCCGACAGATGCTGCTGTCGGCTGGGTTGCTGTGGCTCGAGAAGCTGAACGAGCCGCGCCGCGCGGAGCCGTTCCTTCAGCGGGTGCTCGCGTCCGATCCCGAGAACGTCGACGCGCTCGAAGCGCTGCGTGACATCTGTGTGGAGGCGGGTCGCTTCGAAGAGGCCGCGGACCTGTTGGATCGCGCGGTGCTGCTCGTCGCGGACGAGGAGCGCCCCGAGCTGCTCGTCGAGATCGCCGGGATCGCGTACGCGAAGCTGACGCAGGTGGACCGCGCGCTCGCGGCGCTGCGCTACGCGTACGAGCTCGATCCCACGCGCGTGGACGTCTTGGACGAAGCGCGCACCGTCTTCATCGCCGAGGAGCGCTGGCTCGACGCCAAGCGCGTGCTCGATGACCAAGCGCAGGTGGTGCTGTCGGCGCTGCAGAGGCCGACGTCGGACCAGACCGCGGACGTCGCGGGGCCGAACGGTGAGGAGGCCTCGCCGAGCGACACGCTCGACATGCAGGGCACGTTGCCGGCGTCGATGCAGAACGAGGCGACGGCGACGATCGCCGAGGCGTATCGGCACCTCGGGATCGCGCTGCTCGACCACGCGGTGTGGCACGACCTGTCGCGCCAGTGTCTGGATCGCGCGCGCGCGCTCGGGGACGCCGAGGCGCTCTCGAAGCTCGACGAGCTCGCGCACATCAAGAACGAGTGGGCGTCGCACGCGGCGCGCTACCGCGACGAGGGCATGGAGGCGCGCGACAAGCGGCGCGCCGCGGCGCTCTACCTCAAGGCCGCCGAGCTCTACGCGCACTACGGCGCGGATCCGATCCGCGCGGACGAGTACCTCGATCGCTGCCTCCTCTTGGTCCCCGGCTACCCGCCGGCGCTGCGCTTCATCGAGGCGCGTCAGGCCGAAGGGCGCCCCGCGGAGGCGATCGCGAAGCGGCTCGAGGGGATGGTCGCGAGCGTCAAGGACCCGTCGATCAAGGTCGAGATTCTGCAGCGCCTCGCGCGGCTGCTCGAGGCGAGCCTCGCGCAGATCCCGGAGGGCGAGGACGGCACGGCGACGGTCGATGCGATCGTCGCGGCCTACCGGCGCGCGCTCGCGTTGGCGCCCGGGAACCGCGAGGTCGCGGCGCGGGTCACGCAGATCCTGATGGCCGATGAGCGCTTCTCGGACGCGGCGCAGGTGCTCGAGACGCACCTCGCGGCGCTCACCGACGAATACGAGAAGAACCAGGCCCACCTCGAGCTCGGGCGGCTCTACGCCGAGATGCTCGGCGACTCCACGCGGGCGCGCGCGCACTTCGAGGCGGTGCTCGTCCACAACCCGTCGCACTACGGCGCGGCGCGCGCGCTGTACGCGCTATACAAGGACGCGAACGACGCGCACCACTTGCTGTCGGTGTTGAAGGTGCTCGTCGAGTACAGCCCGGATCTGTTCTCGCGGCTGGAGACGCTGCACGAGATGGCGACCGTCGCGGCCGACGTCAGCCGCGAAGAGGCGTTCTCGGTGAACCGGCAGATCTTCGAGATCGATCCGGACGCCGACGGTGTACGCGATCGCCTGGAGTCGCTCGCGGAGGCGCTGTCACGGCACCACGCATTGGCCGACGCCTACGCCGCGGCGGCTCAGAAGAAGAGCGCGGAGCGCGCGCTGTCGCTGTGGATGGCCGCCGCGCGGATCTACGACGAGAAGCTCCCGCGCCCGAAGGACGCGATCCACGCGTTCAAGACCGCGCTGTCGCTCGACAGCGGCAACGAAGAGGCGCGCACCGCGCTCGAGCGGTTGCTGCGGCAGCAGGACGATCCGGAGGCGCTCGTCGAGGTGCTGAAGAGCCAGCTCGAGCAGAGCGACGACCCGGCCAAGCAGAAGCTCCTCCTCGCGAAGATCGGCGACGTCCTCGACCGCGAGCTCGACGACGTCGACGGCGCGATCGGGATGTTCGTCCGAGTGCTCGAGAAGGATCCGGACGACGCGACCGCGCTCGCGAACCTCGACGATCTCTATCGCCGCGCCGAGCGCTTCGAGGAGCAGGAGCAGATCCTGGTCCGGCGCGAGAGCAAGATGGAGACGGCGAGTGACCTCGTCGACATCCAGGTGCGCCGCGCGCGCGTGCTCCTCGAGAAGC
>JAUHYN010000899.1 GCA_030426505.1 bacterium
GATGATGTCGCGCTTCACGTTCGCCTGGGTCGAGATCAGACCCTCGTTCACGTCGCCCTCGACCTTCGCGATGTAGATCGGGTCCTCGGAGCTCTGGCTCGGCTGGTCGTTCCAGCGGATCAGGTTCCCCGAGGTCGTGTCGACGCGCGCCGCGTAGACGTGAACGGTATTGTCGCCGGCCGCACAGTCGCCGTCGCCGTTCTCGCAACACCGAGCCTCGCGCAGTTTCCGAACGTGGAGACCGCGGGCGACGCACCGAAGACCGGCGTGAGCGCGCTGGACGCCCGCCGCGCGGCCGACCTACACACGCGGCTCGCGAAGTTGGCGCGTGTGCTGGGGAAGGACTTCGATCTCACGCTCGTCCCCGGCGACGGTTGGGCGTACGAGTTCGACACGAACCGGATCACGTACCCGGCGGCGGAGCTCCTCGGGCGCGACGAGCGGTCGGTGATGGGGTTGATCTGTCACGAGCTCGCGCATCGCCGGTACTCGCTCCCGATCGATCGGGAGGCGCTCGCGAACCCCGCCTTTCACTTCCTGTGGAACGCGATCGAGGACGTCCGGATCAACAAGCTGATCTGCGAGCGGTACGCGGGCGTGCCGCGCATGATGGAGGCGCTGTACCGCGACTTCACGGACGTCGACGCGCGCGAGCGGGCGGCCGCCGCGGCGAGTCCGTCGCGCGCGGAACAGTTCGGGCTCGGACTGATCTACGCGTGGGCGTCGGGCGGCGAACGGGATCCCTTGATCTCGGATGACGCCGTTCATGCGGCGCTCGACGCCGCGGCGCCGCACATCGCGGAGGCCACGCGGCTCCCGCCCGACGTAGACGTGAAGTTCGACGACCTGTCGGAGCGCGAAGTGCGTCGCGAGGCGGCGGCGTCCTTCCGCGTGGTGCGGGACAAGCTGTGGCCGATCTACCGGCACCTTCTCGAAGCGGACGTCGACGAGCGCGCGAACCCGCCAGAGCCTGGGAGCGAGGGTTGTGACGGCGCCGATGACGCCGGGGCCTCCGACGAGGCGAGCGAAGGCGGCGGTGCGGGCGCGAGTGAAGGTGCGGAGGCCTCCGACGAAGCGAGCGAGGGCGGTGGCGCCGGCGCGAGTGAAGGTGCGGAGGCCTCCGACGAAGCGAGCGAGGGCGGTGGCGCCGGCGCGAGTGAATCGGCGGAGGCTTCGGACGAAGCGAGCGACGGCAACGGCGCCGGCGCGAGCGAATCGGCGGAGGCTTCGGACGAAGCGAGCAACGGCAACGGCGCCGGCGCGAGCGGCGAAGCCGAGGCCTCCGACGACGCGACCCAAGGTGGCGGCGCCAGCGCGAGCGAGAGTGCGGAAGCCTCCGACGAAGCGAGCGCAGGCGGCGGCGCAGGCGCGAGCGAACGTGCGCAGGCTTCGGAGGCGTCGAACGAAGGCGGCGGCGCGGGCGCGAGCGACCCCGCGGAGGCCTCGAACCAAGCGAGCCAAGGCGCCGGGTCCAGCGCCACGGCCTCCGACGACGCGAGCGCCCCGTCCTCCGCCCACGCGGGCGACGACAACATCGATCCCACCACGGCGCCCCGGGACCCGCTCGCGCCCGACGACGAGGGCGACGCGCGGCGCGAAGCCGCCAAGCGCGCGCTCGAGGCGGAGCTGTCGGAGCGCGCGGCGGAGCTCGACCCGAAGCTCGCCGAAGAACGCGGCGCCGACGCCGACGAAGCGAAGCGCTCGCGCGTGAGCGAAGCGTCGTCGGCGTCCGAAGCCTCCCCCTCGTCGACGTCTCCGCTCCTCGACTACGACGGCGCCGAAGACGTCGATCTCGACGCCCTCCTCGACCGGAGGCTCGACGCGCTCCAGAGCGCAGAGGCCGACGGCGACCCGCACACGTACGGCGGCATCCGGCAGCGGATGGAGTCCACGATCGACGCGCTGGTCGACGAGCTCTCGGACCGCCTCACGCGCGACCGCCTCCCCCCGCTCGTCGGTCACTACAAGCGAGGCGTGTTCGATCTGCGTCGTTCGATTCAGGTCGAGAACCGCCGCCGCGCGACGGGCAAGTCGGATCACCGCGTGTTCCTCCGCCGCGACGAGCCCGAGAAGCTCGACACGCGGATCGTGTTCTGCATCGACCGGTCGGGCTCGATGAGGAACGGGACGCGAGGATCGAAGATGCAGTCCGCGCGCGAGGCCTTCGTCGTGTTCACGGAGGCGCTCGATCGCCTCGACCTCCCCTGCGCGTGTCTCGCCTACGACTCGGACGTCGAGATCATCCGCGAGTTCGACGACCGACCCGAGGAGCCCGACTACGAGGCCATGCTCGCGAAGCTCCAGGCCGGCGGCGACAACAACGACACCGGCGCGCTCGCGGCCGCGAGCGAGATGCTCCTCCGGGAGGGCGGCGACGAGTGCATCGTCTTCTTCCTGACCGACGGCATCGCGGTCGACAACCACGCCGACTTCGTCCGCGAGGTGCAGGAGCGCGACGGCATCCACGTCATCGGGATCGGCGTCGGCGACGGCTGCCGCGACGTGGAGGAGACCTACGACCACCACATCCGCGTCCCCGACGCCGCCCAGCTCCCGCGCGCGATCGGCGAGCTGCTGATCGACGTCCTCACCTGAGGTCCGGTCGGTGGGCCCTCGCCGAGGATTCCGCTGCCGAAGATATCGGCCAAGAAAGTGGGAATGAACGTAGCCCGCCTACGCCACTCACCTCGATGTGGAAGTGCATGAATCGAAGCTCGGCCTCACACTCGTCGTCGCTCTCTCGACGGCCTGCGGGTCCGGCGACCCCGTCGCGATCGCGACGACGGCGCTCCCTGGCGCTGTGGTCGGTGAGGCCTACTCGGCCCAGATCGTCAGCGCGTCCGGCCGCGAGCCGTTCACCTGGACACTCGCGGCCGATGCACCGCGGGGCCTCGAGTTGGAGGCCACCGGACGCTCGGTCGAGCTGACCGGCACACTCGACACCCCCGGAGAGCTCGAAGTCACCGTTCGCGTCGAAGACGCGGACGGTGCCACCGCCCAACGCACGCTCGCGCTCGAAGTCGTCGAACCGCTCGTCTTCACGACGACCGAGCTCCCAACCGGGGCATCCGAGGCGCCGTACTCCGCGAACATCGAAGTCACGGGCGGCGCAGGTCGCGATCGCATCTGGACGGTCGTGGAGGGCGCGCTCCCGGACGGCCTCGCGCTGAATCGAAGCGGGACGCCCTCGACCACGATCTCCGGTACACCCGCGGCCGGCACCGACGGCGTCCACCGATTCACGATCGCTGTCGAGGACGCGGGCTTCGTCCGCGCCGAACGAGCCTTCGAGCTCGATCTCACGAACGGCGGACTCCGGTTCATCACCACCACGCTCGCGCGCGGTCGTTTCCTCGCGCCGTACGATGCGACGATCGGGATCGTAGGCGGGTCCGCGCCGTTCGCGTGGCGCGTGACCACCGGGAACCCACCCCCTGGAATCGAGTTGCGCACGACGACCGGCACCACCGCGCGGCTCACGGGAGCGCCGACGACGGTGGGTCGCTTCGACTTCGAGCTCGAGGTCGAGGACTCCACCGGCGCAGCGACGAAGCAGATCTTCCTCATCGACATCGGACGCTCGGTCGCCATCTCCACGTCGCAGCTGCCCACGGCGGTTCGCGGCGTCCCGTATTCGGCGACCATCGAGACGACCTCGGGGACGCTCAGCGGTTACCAGTGGTCCGTCGCGGGCGCGCTCCCGCCCGGGCTCGCGCTCCCCGAAGTCGGCGCCCCCCACGTCGATCTGAGCGGGACGCCCGAGGCGACCGGGCGCTTCGAGTTCGTGGTGACCGTGACCGACCCTCTCGGCGGGACGGACGATCAGGCCTTCACGCTCGACGTGATCGAACCGCTCGAGATCGTCGGCGCCGACTCGGGTCCGATCACCCTCGCGAACGCGCGCGGTACGGAGCCCTACCTCGCCACGATCTCAGCTGCCGGAGGTTCCGGCGCGTATGCGTGGCGTATCGCTCAGGGGCGCCTCCCGAACGGGGTCACCATCGCCACGGAAGGGACA
>JAUHYN010000900.1 GCA_030426505.1 bacterium
GGCGAGCGGGTCGATCTTCGTGCCGTCGGAGGACAGCGGCTCCGAGCCGCTGATGGTGCGCACGCGGCCGTCCTCGCCGACGACGACGTCGAAACCACCGTCGCCCACGCGGCGCGCCGCGAAGAAGATCCGCTGGCCGATCGTCTCCTTCGCGATCGAGCGCCTCGCGGCGATGTCGACCGTCTCCAGGAAGAACGGCAACACCTCGCGCGACTGGTCGGGATTCACGATCACCTGGTGCGACAACACGGTGACCGTCTTGCCGTCGTCCGCGATGTCGATCTGGCGAACGGGCGTCTCGGTGACCTTCGCGATCTCGGTGTGCGTGTGGCCGTCGATCATGTGCAGGCCGTCGCTCGCCGCGACGAACGCCGTCCCGTCCGCGGTGAACTCGATGTCCCCCACCGCGCGCGTGAACGGGACGGTCGCGACGACCTCCCCTCGCGCGAAGTCGACGACGCGAATCGCGGACGACGCCGCGTAGACGACGTCCGTCGGTCCGTCCGTCTTCGGCTGCTCGACGAGCGCCGCGGCCTTCGTCTCGGTCGCGACCTCGGGCGTCGCTTCCTTCTTGCAACCGAACGCCGCGAGCGCGGCGGCCATCGCCAGGGTTGTCGTTGTTCGCTTCATGTTGTGGCCCTACTCTCTATCACTGACCCTGCGTCTGGTTGCACCCCGTCCCGACGGAGGTGCCTCGCAGCCGCGGGACGATGCCGGGGGCCTCGTCCACGAGCCGCGCGTAGGTCTGCAGGCCCAGCCGATACCAGCCCCGCAGGAAGTCGCAGAAGTCGTCGCCGATCGTCCACGGCGCCGCGCCCTGGGACGTGTGCAACCAGGCGATGTGGTGGCAGCCGCCCCCGCACAGGTAACGCGCCCAGCACTGCTCGCACGGCGCGCGCGAGCCGGGGTTCATGCCGTCGAGGATCTTCTGGCGGAGCCGCGGATCGATCCCCTCGTCCACGTGCCCCATCCGGAACTGCTCCTGCCCGACGAGGCGGTGGCAGGCGTACAGGTCGCCCTTGTTGTCGGCGGCGACGAGCTTCGTCCCCGCGCCGCACGGCACGGGCCGCGGATCGCCGATCGCGATCTGCTCGAGCACTGTCCGGAGGTTGGAGAACGGCATCACCTCGCCGCGCTTCGCGGTCTCGACGAAGTCGTCCGCCAGCGTGCGCATCTCGTCGAGGAGCCGCACGAGATCCGGGCCCGCGAGATCGAAGCGCTCCTGCCCGGTCGCGACCGGCGACACGCCGACCTCCCGGAACCCGGCGGCGATCAAGTGGCGGACGATCCGCGCCACGTCGAGGCACTTCCGCGTGAGCGTCACGCGCGCGTTCGCCTTCAGGCCGGACTCGGCGATCTTCGTCATGATGACGTCGTAGCTCTTCGCGCCGTCCTGGATCGGCCGCAGGCGATCGTTGACGTCCGGCGGGCCGTCGATGCTCACCGTGATCGAGAATCGCTCCGCCTCGAAGAACTCCACGAGCTCGCGCGTCAGGAGCGTGCCGTTCGTGGTGAGGCCGAAGCCCACGCGCCGGCCCTCCTGCGCCGCGCGTTTCTTCGCGTAGGCGTGCGCAGCGTAGACGACGTCGAGGTTCATCAGCGGCTCGCCGCCGAAGAACGTGATGCTGACGCTGCGAGTGTCGCCGAGCTGGTCGAAGAACTTCTTCGTGTGCTCGACGGCCAGCTCGGGATCCATGTAGCCCGCGTCGCTGCCGTACCGACCGTAGTCCGCGTAGCAGTAGCCGCAACGCATGTTGCAGTCGTGGCTGACGTGCAGCACGAGCGACGAGACCGGGTCCTGCGGGAGCGACGCCGTGTGGCGCCGGGTCGAGGGCCGATCCGTGGGGACGAGGATCTGCAGCTGCTCGAACGCCGCCCAGGTGTCCGTCGCCTCCTCGGCGCCGAACGCCTCGGTGAGCTTCTCGGTGAGCTTCGACCGACGCACGCGACCCTGCCCGGCCAGCTGCTCCGCGAGCGCCCAGGCCGGAGGATCGAGCTCCGCGAACGCCGCGGAGTCGACGACGAAGACGAGCCGGCGCCCGCCCTCCTCGAATGGATAGAAGCGCTCCACCCGGAACAGATCGTCCGGGTGCGTGGGCATGGCTACGAGTTCGGCCGTCATCCGCCCTCCTCAGTACAACCGCGAGTCACGCACCCAGGACGGGGGCGTGATGTGCACGGGGATCGTGTAGTTCGTGCCGATGCCGACGACGCGGAGGAGCCCGGTGCCGCAGGACTGCCCCGCGACGACGTGGCCGTCCTGCGTGAGCGTCGCGTCGCGCGTCGCGTTCCGAACGCCGGTTCCGTTCCAGGACTCCCACGCCCAGGTGAGCGTGTCGGTGTCCGCGACGTCGTCGCCCTTGCCGCCCTCGCGGCGACCGTTGGGCCCGACGCTGTAGCTCGTGGCGGTGAGGAACAGCTCGCTCTCGTCGACGCTGTTCTTGCTCCGGATGCGGATCCACGGCTCGCCGATGCGGTTGTTCGCGGTCCAGCCGCCGATGATGACGTAGGCGTCCGTGGAGCGGTCGTCGCGAATCGACAGCTCGACGCTCCGGATCGTGCCGGTGTTGTTGCAGTTGGGGTTCGAGACGCCGACCCACAGCCGCCACGTGCCCTGCGGGTTCTCGCCCGCGAGCCGCGACAGGGGCAGCTCGGGCCGGCCGTTCTGCCCGCCTTGATCGTCGAACGTGAGATCGAAGCCGTTGCTGCCGTCGCAGAACTCGCCACCGGGGACACGCCCCGGGTTCTGGCGGCCGCGGTACACGCCGTCGCCGCACAGGACGACCGGGTGCCCGGACGGCGACACCAGCACGAGGCGCGTGTTGCGGTTGTTACCCGTGAAGTCGATGTCGACCGTGACGTTCAGGTCCTCGATCGCGAACGAGTCCGCGACGGGGATGTCGACGCTCGTGTACGAGACCGTCGTGCCGGTGCAGACCGGCGGGAATGCGTGGTCGGGCGTCACGCCGTACGTGTAGCGGTCCGACACGCGCAGCGTGAACAGCGCGGAGCGACGGAAGCCGTCGGCGTCGGTGACGCGCACGGTGATCGGGTAGTCGCCGAAGTCCGTGCTCGCCCCGGCGAGGTGCCCTTCGGGCGAGAGCGTGACGCCGCCCGGGAGGTCGCCGGTGAAGCTCCACGCGTAGGGCGGCTCGCCGCCGGTCGCGACGAGGTCGTAGTCGATCGAGCGCCCCGCCACGATCTGCGGCAACGCGAGCGTCGCGATCTCCAGGGGCGCGAGGACGCGCAGCATCAACGGCAGCTCGGCGCGCTCGGACTCGCTGTCGACGACCTCGACCGTGAACGTGAACTCTCCGTCCTCCTCGGGCGTGCCGGTGAGCGCGCCCGTCGCGTCGAGCGCGAGGCCCGCGGGGAGCGCGCCGGTCGCGACCGCGAAGGTGTAGGGCGGCGTGCCGCCGGTCGCCTCGATCGTCGCCTCGTACGGCGTGAGGACCCGCGCCTTGTCGAGCGCGATGGTCGTGAACATCGGGGCGCGGGCCACGATCATCAACGCGAGGCGCTGGGTGCGCTCGGCGCCGTCGGCGTCCTCGACGATCACGTTGAAGGTGAACGCGCCGCTCTCGGTCGGCGTCCCGCTGATCGCGGTGCCGCTCACTTCGAGGCCGGCCGGGAGCGCGCCACTCTGGAAGCTCCAGGTGTACGGGGCCACGCCGTTCATCGCCTCGAGGTCGGCCTGGTAGGCGTCGCCCTCGCGGCCCTCGGGGAGGCTGTCGGTCACGATCGTGAGCGGATCCGGGATGACGTAGAGCTCGAGGGTCCGCGCGATGCTCGCGCCGTCGGCGTCCTTCACCGTGAACTCGAGGTTGCGGCGCCCCGCCTCGGTCGGGGTCCCGACCAGCTGGCCGGTGTCGGCCCGCAGCTCGATGCCGGCATGCAGCGTCCCCTGCGTGACGCTGAACTGGTACGGCGCGGTCCCCCCGCTCGCGGCGATGCGCGTGTCGTAGTTCTCACCGAGCCGCACCTCGGGGAGCGACGTGGTGACGAGGACGAGGT
>JAUHYN010000901.1 GCA_030426505.1 bacterium
TCGCGGGATCGTAGCGGCCGCCCTCGGGCGTCCCCAACACGTAGCCGTTCCACGCGATCACGCGGGCGCCGGTCCACACGAGCGTCTCGCCCTGCTGGCCCCAGGTGTGGAACGAGGGGGCGCCACTCGAGGACACCGGGAGCCACGTGTCGGTGGTCGGATCGTAGCGCCCGCCGTTGGTGAGGCCGGCGCCGTTGCGCGCGCCGAACACGACCATGTGCGTGCCCGTCCAGACCGCGCCGTGCAGATCGCGACCGGTCGGGGCGCCCTGGGTCTCGGTCGGCGTCCAGGTGTCGGTGCCGGCGTCCGGGGTCGCGCCGCCGTCGCGGGGGCCGCCGTCGCGGGGGCCGCCGTCACGGGGGCCCGCGTCGCGGGGCCCGCCGTCACGGGGACCCGCGTCGCGACCGGCATCGATCGGGACACCACCGTCGCGCGATCCACCGTCGCGCGATCCGCCGTCGCGCGTCCCGCCGTCGCGCGCACCGGCGTCGACGACGCCGCCGTCGCGGACGCCCCCGTCGACCTCGCCCATCGCGCCCACGCCCGCGAGCTCCACGGTCACGACCGGGCTCGCCTCCGCGTCGGTGAGGAGCGTGAGCGTCGCGGCGTGCGGCCCGACCGCGCCCGGCGCGAACCTCAGCGCGACCTCTCCACTCGCTCCGCCCGCGAGTGACTCGGGCCAGGCATCGACGTCGAACGCGCCGAGGTCCTGATCGATCGTCGCCCCCACGAGGTCGAGCGCGAGCCCGCCCGCGTTCGTCAGGCGCAGCGATCGCGACGCCGAGTCACCGACGCCCACGGCCCCGAAGTCGACGCGATCCGTGGCCGCGACGAGCACCGCCTGGTTCGGGCGCACGAACGCCTCCGAGTCACAGCCCAGGGCCACCGCGGCGAGGAGCGAGAGGATGACGACGGACCGCACGACCCGCGATGGTACACAACGGGCCGCGGATGTCCCTCCGGAACCGGCGCGCTCAAGGCTCCTCGGGCTGCTCCTCCTCGCGATCGTTGCCCTTCCCGTCGAACGTGATGACGTAGACCATCGGCGCGCGAGGGGGCAGCGACGTCGGGCCCTTCAGCGCGTCCTCGAGCCACGCCTCGACCTTCGCCCCGGCCCGGTTCTGCTGGAGCGCCGGCACCATCTCGAGCTCGACGCGCTTGCCGGTGGGGTCGTCGATCACGAAGCGCATGTTTCCGCTCCCGTCGTTCGTCCCGTACAGGATCCCCGGCTCCTTCGACGCGTACACGTTCATGCGCTGCGACGCCCCCCGCTCGCGCGACAGCGCCACGTTGAAGTCCTTCCAGAACTTCTGCGCGCTCGTCGGCGTCGTCGAGCAGACGTCCGACCCTGTCTTGCACGCCAGCAACACCACGTTGTCGATGTCGCCTCGCTGCGCCACGCGCTTCGCGAGCTGATCGATCACCTCCGGCGTGATCCCGACGAGGCCACCCTCGTTGCCATGCACGTTGATCACCAGCGACCGGTCGAGCGAATCGATCGTTCGCCCGTCGGGCGTCTGGATGCGCTTCGGGTTCGGGCGCGGCCGGTTGAACACGTCCGTCGACACATAGTGCTTCCCACCGAACAGATCCGCGACGCGCGTCGTCTGGAGCGTCGCGTCGTCGATCGCCTGCACCGTCATCGCTGGGCCGCCCTCGCTCCCCACCGGCCGCTCGAAGACCACGTTGTTGCCGAGCTCGCTGGTCTTCACGCCCATTCGCTTCACGTCGTCGACCGTCTTGTCGAGCACGCGCGCGGCGAGCTGATCGGGAGGCACCGTCCCCTCGATCGCCCGCCGATTCGACGCGATCCGCGCCGGGACGTCCTCGTAGCTGTGCGCGCGGTACAGCAGGTACGCGTCGGTCGGGCGCTTCTTCGCGAGGTCCGAGAAACCCGGGACGTCGAACATGTCGAGCACGGACGGTGCGTAGGGCCCTTCACCGAAGGCCGCAACGAACTGCGCGTCCGACATCCGGTCGAGCTCCTGCCGGACCCTCGGACGCTTCGCGATCTCTTCGTCGAACGCGCCCTCGAACCGCGCGCGCTCGGAGGGCATCTCGGGCTTCGGGATCGCTTCGGAGTCCGTCTCGCGCGTCATCCGAATCGTGTCGTTCGCGATCTTCTCCCGCAGCGCGCGCTTCGCCGCGAGCTCACCCCGGTTGGCGTCCTCGAGCGTCTTGGCTTCCGCGAACTTCGCGGAGTCCTCGACGAGCTGCGTGCGGTCCGCCTCCGACAACGCGTCGTAGCGCGACGTCGCCAGCGCATAGTCGGCGTCGCCCTTCGTGACCTCCTTGATCTCGCCGCGCCGCACCGCCTCCTGGACCCGAGGATCCGACTCCGGCGCCCTTACGAACCGGTACTGCTTGCCCTTCGGTCCGTCGTCGAGCGCGATCGTCGCGTAGTACGTGTCGGGCCCGTCCGGCGTCCGACTCCGGAACACCGGACCGACGACCTCATTCTCGGGGATCTTCAGCGCCTTCGCGTCCGCGTCGTCATAGCGCGCCGGGAGCAACAGGCCCGTCATCATTCCAGTGAGTAGATTCACCTGGAACGCCTTCATCGTGAGCTTCTCCTCGGCCGCGCGGCGCGCCTCGGGCGTGCGCCCCGCGCGCTCTTCCTCGCTGAGGAGCTGTTCGGACACGAACGTCGGCCCCATGTCCGTGACGACGTTCTCGACCGCGCCCGCCACCGCGCTCGTCCCGCGATCCACCACCTCGCGCACGGTGCGCTGCGCGAGCGGACCGCTGAAGACCTTGGGGAGCGCACTCGCGGTGCCGCGACCGAAGATGCCGGTGAGCGTACTCGTCACGCGCCCCACGCCGACGCCCGAGACCATCCCGAGGAGATCGATCGCGGTCTCCTTCCCGAACTCGTTCATGTCGTGGTTCGTGTGTTTCAGCGCGTTGTAGTAGATGGCCGCGCCCGGGACCATGTTGACGGCGATCTTCGGCGACGAGGCGACGACGCCCCGCACCACCGAACCGAGGACCGTCTGCTCCTCCGCCGAGTACTGCCTCCGCACCGAATCGAACGCGCCCTCGATGCGGTCCACCGTCGCGTCGAAGTAGCGCGCGCGGTTCTCGTCGCTCTTGATCGTCACCATGAGATCGCCCTTCTCGATCCCTTGCTTCACGTTCGACAGCGCCATCTCGGCGAGGTTGGCGGCGTTCGAAGCGACCACGGTGACTTCGGACAGCGCGTCGTAGCGCCCCCGCAGGACCGGGCCCAGGAACGTGTCGTGGAGCCCGAGCGCCTCGTTGCCCTTCATCTCGAGCTGAATGACCTCGTTCATCAGCCACGAGACGTTCGAGCCCCAGCTGTTCTCGTAGTCCCGCCGATACGCCTCGACCGACTCGTAGCCCTGCTCCTTGGCGCGGCGCGCGTCGAGCAGCACCTGCGAGCCGCTCTCTTGCATCGTGTACGGCGCGAACCACTGCCCGCCGCGATTCACCTCGTCGCTGTCTTCGCGCCGATTGATCAGCTTGCCGGTGTCGTACGAGACGTACAGCGGCATCTTCTTCGATCGCGCGTACGTCGCGGCGCTCTCGATCTCCTCCGGCGTGTAGCCGGCCGCCGCGCCCGCGAGGCGGAAGGCGTTCGCTTGGGCGTCGCCCCCGTCGAAGAGCGACTCGACGTTGAGGAAGGTCTTGTACGCGGCCCCCGGTCGAGGGCGCTGCGCCGCCGCCGCCTCGCGCTTCTTCGCCGCGTGCTCACCGAGCGAGTACGGCAGTCCGCCCGAGGTCCACTTCACTCGGTCCGCGATCGCCTGCTGCTCGGCCGAGAGCTTCACGTTCGGATCCGAGAGCGCCTCGATGATCCACCGGTCCTTCGCGGGATCGAGCTCGATACGTCCCGAACCCCGGCCGCGGAGCGCGTCGATCGCGGCGTCCGCGTAGAAGCGCCGCGACTGCGAGCCCGTCTGCATCCCGTCGCCCTTCAGCGACTTCGCGCGGCGCTCCAACAGGCCGACGAACGTTCGCTGATTCTCCGGCGAATCGCGCAGCCCG
>JAUHYN010000902.1 GCA_030426505.1 bacterium
CGCACCGATACCGCCGGCCTCGTCGAACAGGCGATGCCCGACGGCGGCGTGCAAGTCGACTTGCAAGACCGCTTCCAGCGCGTCCCTGTCGCGAGCGTCGGCGACGAGGGTGACGTCAGGATCGAGTACTGATGATGCGCCTCGCTTCGCTACTCCTGGTCGTCGCGGCCTTCTCGCCGCGCACCGCGCTCGCCGTCGACATCATCGTCAACGGCACCGGCTCCACGTTCATCATCCACTTCACGGGCGGCTACACGCAGGCGCGCGGAGACGCCGTCGCCGCAGGCGCGCAGTTCTGGGCCGATCGCCTCGGCAGCGCGGTCCCGATCGAGGTCGACATGGCGTTCGCGCCGCTCTCGTGTTCACCGGGCTCCGGCGTCCTCGGCAGCGCCGGCGCGACGACCGTGATGCGCGACTTCCCGGGCGCGCCGCACGCGAGCACCTGGTACCCGCCCGCGCTCGCGAACAGCCTCGCCGGGACCGACCTGAACACGGGGCGCTCCGACATCTCGGCGACGTTCAACTCGAAGATCGACGATCCCTCGCAGGAGAGCAGCTGCCTGACCGGCCTCGACTGGTACTACGGACAAGGGAGCGCGCCGCCCGGCACGATCGGCTTCTACGGCGTCGTCCTCCACGAGCTCGCGCACGGCCTCGGCTTCCAGACCTTCGCCGACCTCGGCGGATCGGGGTCGCTGTTCTACGGCTACGACGATCACTTCATTCGCTTCCTCGAGGACAGCTCGGCGAGCCGCTCGCTCCGCGCCGGATCGATGAGCGACGCGCAGCGCTACGCGGCCGCCCGCGACGATGGTGACCTCGTGTGGAACGGCCCGCTGGTGAGCGCCGCCTCGGGCTACCTCACAGCGGGCCGCATCGGCTCCGAGGTCATGATGTACGCGCCCTCGAGCTACCGCTCCGGCTCCTCGGTCTCGCACTTCGACACGCGCCTCACCCCCAACGAAGTGATGGAGCCGTACGAGACCGGCAGCACGGACACGACCCTCTCCGAGGCCCTCTTCTACGACGTCGGGTGGGGCGCGCCGACCGGCATCGAGATCACCGGTCAACAGCCGCTCGCCGTGCAAGAGGACGGCGCGCTCACGCTCACGCTCGCGGACTTCACCGTCTCGGATCCGAGCGGCGCGCCCGCCGCGCAGCGCTCCCTCGAAGTCGGAGCCGGCGCGAACTACTCCGTCAGCGGTACCACCGTCACGCCCGCTCCGGACTTCGACGGGACGCTGTCGGTCGCGGTCACCGTCGACAACGGGAGCGAGACGAGCCCGGTCTTCGTCGCGACGGTCGACGTCACGCCGGTCAACGACGCCCCGGTCATCACGCAGCAGGCCCCGATCGTCATGGACGAGGACACGTCGCGAACGCTCGCGACGAACCTCCTCACCATCGTCGACCCCGACGACACCACGTGGACGCTCGCGGTCCAGCCCGGCGCGGACTACAGCGTGCAGGGGCTGATGATCACGCCCGCGCCCGACTACCACGGCGTCCTCTCCGTCCCCGTCACCGTGAGCGACGGCGCCGCGACGAGCGCCCCGTTCGTGTTGAGCGTCGAAGTGCGCCCGGCCAACGACGCCCCGGAGATCACTGCGCACGGCGCGCAGTCGATGCCGGAGGACAGCGCGCTCACGCTCTCGCTCGCGGACCTCACGGTGCGCGACGTGGACCACGCACCGAGCGCCCTCTCCCTCCGCGTCCTCCCCGACGCGAACTACACCGTGCAGGACGCGACCACGGTCCGACCGGCGGCCGACTTCTTCGGCACGCTGTCCGTGACGATCGTGGTCAGCGACGGCGCCACCGACAGCGCGCCGTACACGTTCCCGATCGTGGTCACGCCGGTCGACGACGCCCCGCGCATCATCGGTCAGACCGCCCTGTCGGTCCCGGAGGACGGCGCGATCACGATCGAGGTCGCGCACCTCGAGATCATCGATCCCGACGGCGCGAACACGACCTTCACCGTCGCGGTTCAGCCCGGCGCGCACTACACGGTGTCGGGTCGCACGATCACGCCGGAGCCCGACTTCGACGGCACCCTCTCCGTCCCCGTCACGGTCCACGACGGCGCCGAGACGAGCGCGCCGTACGCGCTCTCGATCGACGTCGCGCCCGAACCCGACGCGCCGCGGATCGTCGGGCAGCGCCACCTCGAGATCCCCGCGAACTCGACGTACCGCTTGAGCACCACGGACCTCGAGATCGAGGACGTGGACTCGAGCAACGCGCCGTACGGCCTCGTCGTCGCCGCGGGCGCGAACTACGTCGCTTCCGGCGCCGACGTCACGCCCGACGCGAACTTCGTCGGTGAGCTCGCCGTGTCCGTCCGCCTCACGGAGGGCGCGCTCGAGAGCGACGCGTTCGTCGTACGGATCGCCGTCGTCGCGCGCCCCCTCCCCTCCGTGGCGATGAACGCGGCCGGGCTCCTCACCGCGGCGACCTCGATCCCCGTCCCCGCGGACCTCGGCGCCCTCACCGGGTCCGTGACGATCACCCTCGTCGATGCGCCCGAGTTCTTCCGTCCCGGACGACACGACCTCACCTGGCGCGGCGAGAACGAAGCCGGCGAAGAGGTCTTCGTCGCGCAGCGCCTCGACCTCGCCCCGGTAGTCTCGCTGTCGATCGGCCAGGTCGTCGCCGAAGGCGCACGCACCTCGTTCTCCGTGATGCTCAACGGCGCGTCCCCGGTCGACGCGCTCCGCGTACCGTTCACCGTCGGCGGCCAGGCCGGTCCGGCCGACCACGATCTCGTGAGCGGCGAAGTCGTCTTCGGACCGGGCGAGCTCGAGAAGGTCGTCAGCTTCCAGGTCTACGAGGACGTCGTCGACGAAGGCACGGAGACGATCGAGATCGAGATCGCCGGCGCGCGACACGAGATCCGCATCGTCGAGACCAACCTCGCCCCCCGGGCCGACGTCGAGGCTCTGCAAGCTGGCTTGCGCACGCGCATCTTCCACCGGGGCTCGGGCGCGGTCGCGCTCTCCGTCGCGGTCGACGACTCCAACCCGAAAGACCGAGCCACCGTCAGCGTCGCGTACCCGTCCGGCGATCGCATCGACCCCACTCGCATGAGCGCCGGCGTGCATCCGCTCGGCGTGACCGTCCTCGACGACGGGACCCCGGCGCGCAGCACGCGCTTCGACTGGTGGTTCCGAGTGGTGGACGCAGTCCCGAACCTCAGCGCCGAGGACGACTCCGACGGCGACGGCGTCGACGACCTCGCGGAGGGCTTCGCGGACGACGACTTCGACGGCGTGCCGGCGTACCTCGACGCGTGGCCCCTCGCGCACGCGCTCGCCGTCGGCCCCGCCGCGCACCACGTGGTCGACGCGTCACCCGGCGTCCACCTCGCGCTCGGCCCGACGGCGTTGGGCGCCGGGCGCGGCCGCCTCGGCGCCGACGCCTTCCCCGTCGACGCCGATGCGATCGACGGCGCCACGTACATCGACGTGATCGCCCGCGTCACGAACGCCGGCCAAGCCGCGCGTCTCGTCGTCCCGCTCGTCGCGCCGCTCGGAGCCGGCCAGGTCGTGCGTGTCCTCGGCGCGAACGACGCGTGGACTGCGCTCGCTTCGTCGGCGCTCGAGTCCGCACCGCTCGTGCAGGGCGGCTGCCCGGCGGCGGGCCACGCGGCGTACCGCGCGGGCCTGAACCCCGGCGACGCCTGCGTGTGCGTCGCGCTCCGTGACGGCGCGGTCGGCGATCACGACGGCCGCGCGAATCAACGCGTCCACGTCATCGTGGGGCTCGGTCGCGGCGTCGGGCCAGCGGTGGATGACACGCCCGACAGCATCGTCGAAGAGGGCGGCGCGCCCGACGACGACATCGACGCCGAAGGCCCCGCCCCCGGGCTCGTCTCGGGCGGCGACGACGGCGACGGCGAACCGGTCGGCGGCGGCGCGGGCTGCGTCTGCGTCACGACCGCGATGCCCACCGCGTGGTGGGTGACGGTCGTCGCCGGGATGTTGCTCTTGTTCCGCGAAG
>JAUHYN010000903.1 GCA_030426505.1 bacterium
GGTCGTGCCGGAGCAGTTGATGCTCGCGCTCGGCCGCGCGGGCACGGCGACCACCGCGCGGCTGTTGATCCCGCACCTGAAGGACGAGCGTGAGCGCGTGCGCGGCGCGGCGGCGCTCGCGATCGGGTTGATCGCCAAGCGCGACCTCGAGCCAATGGCGCCGGACCGCTTCGAGGCGGCGCTCGCGCCGCTGCTCACCGATGAATCGACCGACGTCCGCTACGGCGCGAGTTACGCGCTGATGCGGCTCGAGAGCCCGGGCGCCGCGGTCGCGTTGATCCGCCTCCTCGCGGATCCCGATCCGGAGATCCGCGCGAACGCCGTGCGTGGCCTCGGCCGCGCGCACGCCGCGCCGCAGGTGCTCGACGCGGTGATGGCGGATCCGGACTGGCGCGTCCGCGTAGAGATCGCGCGCGCGCTCGGTGAGATCGCGAAGGCCTCCGAGAGCGACGCGCCCGCCGCCGCGATTCGCCTCGGCGCGCTCGGGACGAAGTCGTTCGCGCGCTTCAGGAAGGGCGACGCGCTCGCGTCCGGTCGCGCGACGCACATCCTCCTCGCCGTGGCCGACGCCGCCGCGTCCTCGCCCGCGTTCGGGCGCCGCGTGCTCGAGCAGCTCGACGCCGCGCCGTGGTCGGTCGAGGGGCTCGCCGAAGCGTCGGTGCCGGACGTGGCGCGCGTGCAGTGCCGCGTCGCGTTCCAGCTCGATCGCCTCGACGGTGAGATCAAGCGGGTGCGGACGTGCGGCAAGCCGTCGTACCCCGAGTGGCGTCGGCAGGTCCTCGTCGCGCGGCTCCTCGCGGCGCGCGGGAACGAGCGCTCGATCCAGTCGCTCGCGAACCTCGCGTCCGGGCAGGACCCGAAGGTGCGCGCCGCGGCGATCGAGGCGCTCGGTTCGATCGAGACCGCGGAGGCGGTCGCGGCGCTCCGGCCGTTCGTTCGCTCCAACGATCCGTTCGTCGCGAGCGCGGCGGCCGAGCTGTTGTCGCGCCCCGAGCGCGCGGGGCTGCGGCCGGAGGGGCTCGTCGACGATCTCGGCGCCGCCCTCGTGGCCACGCTCGAGAGCGGTGACGCCTCCCTCGTGGTGCTCGTGCTCGACGCGCTCGGGCACATGGGGCCGGCCGCCCAGCCTCTGCTCGGGACCCTCGAGCGGCTCGACGAGGATCCTCGCGCCGCCGTCCGGCGCCGCGCGGCGCAAGCGAGGGCGGCGATCACGAATACGTCGGTGGCGTACGCGCCGGCCAAGCTCGGTCCGTCGCGCGTCCCGCCGCCGGTCGGGTCGCGCGTCGAGCTCGCGTTCGACACCGTGCGCGGGACGATCCGGATGGAGCTCTTCGGCGACGTCGCGCCGAACACCGCGGCCACGCTCGTCGCCCTGGCGAAGGCGGGCTTCTACGACGACCTCACGTTCCACCGCATCGTCGGGGACTTCGTCGCGCAGGGCGGATGTCCGCGCGGCGACGGGTGGGGCGGCCCGGGGTACGTCATCCGCGACGAGACGTCGCCGCTGCCGTTCGTCCGTGGCGCGGTCGGCATCGCGACCAATGGGCGGGACACCGGCGGCAGCCAGTTCTTCGTGATGCACGCGCACCACCCCCACCTCGAAGGGGGCTACACGCTCGTCGGGCAAGTCCTCGAGGGGATCGATGTGGTGGACGCGCTGCAGGAGGACGACCGGATCCTCGGCGTCCGCTTACTCGCGTCCGCTCCCTGAAACCCGTACGATGACGGCGGTGGAGCTTACGCCGACGCTCCGCGCGCACCTCGACGCGCTGGACCCCTACCTCGAAGATCCCAGCGTTTCGGAGATCTTGGTGGCGGGGCCGGAGCGCGTGTTCGTCACCCGCGACGGCACCAGCGAAAAGGTCGATCTCGCGCTCCCCGAGGCCCGCCTGCGGTCGATGGCGGACCGGCTCCTGCGCGCCATCGGCCCGCGGAGCCGCGCGGCGACGGGGGAGGTCCAGGTCGGCCGGATCGGCGGGCTCGAGATCACGATCATCGGCCCGCCGCGGGGCGCGCGGTGCCCGATCGTCCGCGTGGTGCGCAGCGCCGCCTCGGCCTACACGATCGACGCGCTCGTCGACGACGACACGATCGCCGAGGCGCTCCGCGAGGCGCCCGAGGCCCGCGCTTCGGTCCTCTGTACCGGTCCGCACGGCGCGCCGCGGCTCGACCTCGTCATCGCGATGCTCGGGGAGTGGGCGGCTCACGGGCGCGTGCTCGCGCTCGACACCGAGGACGGCCCGCTCGCGACGTCGGGCGCGGCGGATCTCGTGCTCGAACCGGACGTCGGGATCGGCGCGATCCTCGCGGTCGCCGCCGACGTCGTGGTCGCGTTCGATCCGGCGCCCGGGACTTGGGCCGATCTGCTCGCGGCCGGGCGCCCGGTGGTCGCGTCGATCGAGGCGCCCGACGCCGACACCGCGCTGTCTCGCGTGATGGCGCGCGTGCTCGCGGGCCGCGCCGAGCTGTCGCGCGCGGCGGCGGAGGCGCTCGTGGAGTCTTCGTTCTCGATCGTCGCGGAGCTGAACGCGGATCCGGGCGCGCCGGCGGTGGCGCGGGTGGGGCGCGCGGAGTTTCGCGGCGGGCGGCTCGAGTTCGCGGCCGTGGGGTCGCAGCGCCCGGGCCGCGCGCCGGTCACGACGGATCTCCCGGTCGTGCGCTCGGCACCGATCACCGCGAACCTCCCGTCGGCGGCGCGCGACGTGTTGTCGTCGGCGTCCACGCCCGAACTCCCGATCCCGGATCGCGCCGAAGAAGAGGTGATGCTCGATCTGCTGCCCGAGGACCTCGTCAGCAAGTCGTTCGTCCACGAGCTCGACGACGGCGGGTTGGCCGCATCGATCGTGGACCCGGACGTGGACGATATCGACGAGACGGCGACCGCCGACGTCGGCGACGCCACGCCCGCGTTCGCGGTGCGGGTGCCGGCGGTGCTCGACGTCCCGGACAGCCGCGTGATGGCCGAGACGGACGAAGAGGACCGCACGCAGTTCGCGCCGGACCCGAAGCCGCTCGACGAGCGCACCAGCCTCGACCCCGAGGATCCACTGATCGACGGCGAGGTGATGGCCGCGTTCGACGAGGCGATGGAGGCGGTCGAGGCCGTCGAGCACCAGTCGCTCGGCGACGCCGACGCGTTGGACGACGACGACGACGCGACCAACGACGCGGACGCCGCCGACGACGAGGAGCCGTTCGACGAAGAGCCCTTCGACGAGATGCAGACCGACGACGAGCCGCGCGCGCGGCGCGTCCCGAACGAGCGCACGCCGACGGAGATCGGTCCGCCCAACGGATCCGAGGGCGGCTCGGCGTGGGCGGCGCGCGCCTACCGCGCGGCGGCCGGCGTGGGCGAGGTCCACATCCCGGAGGATGCGCACCGCGATCTGTCTTCGCCGTTCGAGCGCCCGGAGGAGCACGACGTCCGCACCTCGACCCACGAGCGCATGCCTTCGCTCGATCCGTTCGACGCCCTCGACGCGGACACCGCGCTCGGCGACGCGCGGGACGCTTCGGAGCGCACGCTCGGCGTCGGCCATATGATGCCCAGCGGCGTCGCGGACGAGGTCTACGACTCGCGGATCCGCGACCCGTCCGTCCACGACGTCTACGACTCGCGCGCCCACGTGCAGGCGGAGGACGTGGGGCCCCGGCTCGGGTCCGGCCTGGTCTCGGAGGACGCCGACGCGGACTGGGACGCCGAGGGCCCGTCCTTGATCATCGATGGCCCGCCCGCGCTCGCGCGGCGCGACGATCCCGACCGCACCCGCGCGGGGAAGCTCGAGGCCGAGGCGACCGCTCCCGTCCCGAAGCGCTCCACGCGGCGCCCGCGCAGCGCGCAGGACGGGGCGTCCAAGGATCGCGACGCCCAGGAGGACCGTCGACCGGTGCGGCGCAAGCCCCCCGGGCGTTCCCTTGACTAGGGCGCGCGGCCGACGGACGAACGCGAGGATCGATGGGAGCGACCCCCCGAGACGTTGCGCACGATCTGTCGCGGTTGA
>JAUHYN010000904.1 GCA_030426505.1 bacterium
TTCGAGCCGCTCCGCGAGGCGCTGGAGAGCTTCGAGGGCGGCTGGGACAACGACCTCTTCGCTTGGGCGCTGCCCGAGGGGGCGATCACGACCGCGCTCTTCGCAGGGCGTCCGGTCGAGGACCTCGAGGTCGGCTGGAGCGCGGGCCGCTTCTTCGATCGATGGGCCGAGGTGGCGAGCACCGGGGCTCGCTTCGACGGAGAGCTCGCGGAGGACTTCGAGGAGTCGTGGCGCGGCAACGATCGCTTCGCGTGGCGGTGGGCCGACGTGAGGGGGCGCGCCGCGGTCTTCGACGGTGCGGCGGTGGAGACCTTCGAGGGCGTCTGGCCCGAGGTCTCGATCTGAGGGGAGCGAGATGAGCGACACGGACTGGACCTTCCTGAGCGACGGGCTCGACGCGGCGACGGTGAGCCGCGGCGTCACCGCGGGCATCGAGCGTCCGCCCGGGGGCGGGCGGTTCCTCTACGGCTTCAACTCCCGCGCCGCGTCGCCGGGCGCCGTCGCGCTCTCGTGCGCGCTGGTCGACTTCGCGCCGCTCCCGAGCGGCGGGTCGATTCGCGCGTGCATCCAGCGCGGGCCCGGTGGCGGCCCGCTCGGGTTCGCGCCGTTCCTGTTCCTCTGCGGGCAGGGAACGAGCGTGAACGACGCGGCCTACCTGCTCGGGCTGTCCGACGATGACCCGCACCGCGTCGTGCTGCGCAAGGGGGCGATCAGCGGCGGCGTCCCGTCCGAAGGCGCGGGGACGCTGCTCACCTCCGCCGAGAGCTTCGTCCAGGGCACGTGGCTCCACCTCCGGCTCGACGCGATCGTCAATGACACGGGCGACGTCGTCCTCGACGTGTTCGAGAACGACCTCGACACCCACCCCCTCGGGACGCCCCCCGACTGGCGCCGCGTCGACGGCATGCCGCAGCTGATCGACGACGCGCTCGGCGTGACGTCCGGCTCCTCGCCGCTGACGTCCGGGCGCGTCGGCTTCGGGTTCCAGACGCGCGACGTCACACGCCGGGGCTTCTTCGACCACCTCGAGCTCATCCGGCAGGACTGAGGTGGAGCTCGACGCGTTCCGAAGCCACCTGGGTGAGGGCCAGGGCCGTGTCGCGACCGCGGATGGCGAGCACGCGTTCGTCCTCGGAGACGCGACCGGGGGAAGCCGGGCGGAGCTCACCGAGGGCGACTTCGCCGAGGTCGCGCAGGACGTCGACGTGACCGGCGCCGACGTCGTGCGGGTGTGGCTCCGCCTCCGCGTCCCGGACGACGTGCCGCCGGACCTCGCGTGGGTCGCGTCGATCACGGTGGACGGACGGGTCGTGGGGCATGGCACGGCGCGCGCGGGATCGACTCGCGACCTGACCGATCTGATCGGCAACGTCAGCAAGCTCGCGGGCACGCACCGCATCGCCGTGCGGCTCGAGCTCGTGAGGGTCTAACGTGCCGCGCCTCGAGCTGCCCGCGCTGTGGGTCGACGACGTCTCGGTCGAACGCTCCGCCGACCGCCTCGTCATCGGCAACCGCGACCCCGCGCCCGACGAACGCGACGTTCCCCTCGAGGCGGCGATCGCGCTCGAGGTCGTCGACGTTGGGCCCGACGGGGTCGACCCTGCGCGCGCTCACGTGTGGATCGACGGCGTGCCGGCGCTCGCGGCCGGCGCGGTGCAGCCCGCGTTCGGTGGCCCGCGGGCGTCGGTGGTCGCGCTCACCGACACGCTGCGCGTCGTGCTCGACCCGCGCACCCCGTTCGCGAGCGAGGCGCGTGTGGAGGTCCGCGTCGTCGCAGAGACCCGCGGGGGCGCGCACCGCCTCGAGGTGACCTACGAGTTCACCTGCGAGGACCGCGTCGCGCCGCGGCTGGTCGCCGCCGTCGCGCTGGCGCCGCGCGCGGTGAGGCTGGGCTTCGACGAGCCGGTCCTCGTCCACGACACGCTCGGCTTCGCGTTCGAGGCGAGCTCCGCGCCGGCGATGCCCGTCGCCCCGGTGGCCGCGCGCGCGGACGGGAGCACGGTCATCGTCGAGCTCGACGTCGAGATGACCCCTGACGCGACCCACCAGGTGCTCGCGCGCGGGGTCAGCGACCTCGCGGGCAACCCCGTCGCTCCGCCCTTCGACCGCGCCGCGTTCATCGGCTACCGGCCGCGCCGTCCGGCGCGTCGACGCTTCGACCTCTGGCGGATGCTCCCGAAGCACAACCGCCGTCAGGACACCACCGGCGACCTCCGGCGCTTCATCGCGTGCCTCCAGGAGGTCACGGACCTCCTGCTCTCGGACATCGACCGCTTCGCCGACCTCTACGACATCGAGCGCGCACCCGAACGCTTCGTGGATCTGATCCTCCACGACCTCGGAAACCCGTTCGCCTTCGAGCTCGACCTCGGCGCGAAGCGCAGGCTCGCCGCGTCGCTCGTCGACATGTACCGGCTGAAGGGGACGGCGCCCGGGATCGTGAACGCGGTGCGCTTCTTCCTCGGCGTCGAGGTCACGGCCATCACCGCGTTCGCCTCGGAGACCCTCGTGCTCGGCGAGTCGGAGCTCGGCGTGGACTGGGTCCTCGGGCCTTCGGACCGCTTCGCCCTCTATGCCTTCGAGGTGCACGTCGACCGCGTACTGACCGACGTGGAGCGCCGGCATCTGCGACGGATCGTCCAGTACCTGAAGCCCGCGCACACGCACTTCGTCGCGCTGATCGAGCCTTCCCCGCCCGCCGTCGTCGACCACTGGATCTTGGGCGTCAGCGAGCTGGGGGAGAGCACCGATCTCCACTGATCCATCGGGCCCGCCTGGCACACGTAACACATGGAAAATAAATGAGATTTCGAGCTTGCTTCGTGGGGTCGTAGAGCCATGTATGGGCACGCGGACGCAGGGCGCCGCACCCAGGAGGCGAACATGGAAGAGCAGGCGAACGAGCTGACGGAGCGCGACTTCGAGGCCCTCCTCACCGAGGCGATCGAGCGCTTCGCGGAGGAGTCCGAGGAGCCCGTGATGGAGGCGGGGGTCGAGGTCACGACCTTCGAGGCCGCCGGCCTTCTCACCGACAACCGCGGGCTGGTCATCGAGATCGGCGACGCCGAGTTCCAGGTCTCGATCATCCGGCGCCGGTAGCGCGGGGGGAGGCAAGCATGATGACGAACAAGCAACGAGCCGAGGAAGAGGATCTGAGGCAGGCGTGGCGCGAGGTGCTCAACCTCGTGTCCGAGACCGGGAGCTGCCTCGGCTGCTCGCACCTCGACGACCTCGCCGACGAGATCGAGGACGGGGGCAAGCTCCCGAGCAACCTGACACCTCGAGGGCTCGCCGACGTCCTCCGGGAGCTGGGCTACCGACGCGAGGAGCATGTCCGGCTGCGGGACCGCTACGAGCCGCCGCAGATCTTCAGCCCCAAGCGCGCGAGCGCGGACGATGCCTGACGCGGCCGCAGCCCCGGTGCCCGAGTACGACGCCTGGGTGCGCTTCATGCGCTCGCGGCGCGGGCGCTGGACGGTGGACCCGATCCACGACGGCGAGAACGGACGCCGGCTGCTGTGCTTCTGCCCGAGCCTCGCCGACGAGACGCGCGGAGTGTTCGTCGAGGTCGAGGCCGACGGCACCGTCCGCGCCGGCACCTACGAGGACGCGTTCCCGCACATCGGTGACGCCCTCTTCCGCGGGCGTTGGGAGAGGGACTTCGGCAGCCAGCGCGAGGCGCTCCGCGTCGTGGCCGAGCGCCTCGGGGTCCCCTTCCTGCTCGGGCTGATCGGGGCTGTCTGAGGCCATCCCGGCAGCGCCCGTCGCATAGCTCAACATGTCGAAACTAAATGGTTTTTTTCGACTTGATGGGGCCCGCTTCGTACGCATGTGTGGACCCGCGGCGAGGGAGCCGCCCAGCACCACCGGGAGACGACATGGGAGCCGACACCTTCACCACCAGCGCCAGGGGCCGCACC
The DNA here is from genome assembly GCA_030426505.1 of bacterium. Classification (GTDB taxonomy): domain Bacteria; phylum Myxococcota; class Kuafuiibacteriia; order Kuafuiibacteriales; family Kuafuiibacteriaceae; genus JAUHYN01. The sequence continues at coordinate 3,921 of JAUHYN010000904.1, forward strand.
GCCCAGGAGGCGTTCCGCGCGGCGCGCGAGGACGCCTGCCACTGGCACGGCCACGGCGGGTACACGGGCACGATCGCGGAG
>JAUHYN010000905.1 GCA_030426505.1 bacterium
GCACCGGCCTCGCGACCGTCGCGCCGCAGCGCCTCCTCTTCGGCGAGGTGCATGACGCGACCGCCGAGGACGGCTGGGCCGAGCCCACCGTCTTCATCGCGGAAGAGGACGTGTTGGATCGAGCCCCCACCGACCTTTAGGCCGTTAGCGGCGAAGTGAATTCGCCTGCGGCCTCTACGCTCGCCTGCGGCTCGCTGCGCGGGGCCGCGTTGCGGCCCCTTGCTTCAGGCCGTTAGCGGCGAAGTGAAACGAAGGGCCCGCGGGACTGCGGGCCCTTGCGGTGCGGTGCGGCTCAGGTGGTCGAGCTGGTGCCGGTGATCGAGACGTTGCCGAACTCGAGCGTCGGGCACTTCTCCATGAGCGCGGTGCAGGACGCGGGCGTCTGCACGTCGCCGCCCGGGGCGCTCGACGTGTCCATCAGCAGCTCCTCACAGGACTTGCTGGAGATCTCGTCGAAGACCTCCTCGGCGGCCTCGATCGAGTCGTTGTAGCAGGCCTCGATCTCCGCGATCGTCGCTTCGCACGCCGTGTCGATCGGCTCGCACTTCCCGGACGTCTCCGGCTCCTGACCCTTGCAGGTCTCGACGGTCGCCTCGCACGTCGCCGGGTCGCCACCGGAGAACGCGGCGACGAGCACACCGCCGAGCTTGCAGAAGCCGTCCTTGTTGTTCTCGTAGAAGTCCTTCGCGGTCTCTTCGGCGTTGTCGCAGAGCGTCTTCGCGTCCGCGTCGGTCAGGTCCTTCACCTGCTTCGTCTCGTCGACGCCGCTGCTGAACGAGGTGCCGCCGCCGCAGGCGAACGAGGCCGCCGCGAACGCGGCGAGGAGGATGGAGCGTGTATCGAGCATCGAGCGCATATCGTTGTACTTCCTTCGTTGAATGAGGCCGCGTACGCCGCGGCGCCTCCGGAGTTGGTGGAGGGACGCTCCTAGTTACGTTCGACACGCAGATCCGGTCAAAACGTGCGCGCTCGCACGTTCGCGCAGGAGGCCCTTCGGTGCGATCGAGCGGCGCCTACAACGACGGCGCGTCGGCTGGCGAGCGGACCGCGATCACGATCTTCCCGCGCGCGCGCCCCGTCTCGCTGTACGCGTGCGCCTCCGCGATCGCGTCGAGATCGAAGACGCGATCGATCACCGGTCGGATCGCGCCCGACTCGCACAGCGCCATGATCTGCGCGAGCCGCTCCCCGTCCGACGGCCGCAACACGCTCTTCGCGGCCACGCCGTGGAACAACCGCGTTGCCACGGTGAACGAAACGACCTTCGAGATCGCGACCACCGCCCCGAGGTTCGGCCCGTACGCCTTCGTCGCCGCCGGGATCCCGCCGACGTTCATCGCGAGGCGCCCGCCGCGCTTCAACACGCTGCGCCCCTTCGCGAGGTGTTCGTAGCCGAGGTTGTCGACGACCAAGTCCTGCTCCGACAGCACCTCGGCGTAGTCCTGCTTCGTGTAGTCGATGACCTGGTCCGCGCCGAGCGACTCGACCAGCTCCACGTTGCGCGTGCTGCACGTCGCCGCGACGTGCGCGCCGAAGTGCTTCGCGATCTGGATCGCGATCGAACCCACGCCACCGGAGCCGGCCTGAACGAAGACGCGGTCGCCCTCCTTCACGCGCCCGAAGTCCACGACCCCCTGCCACGCGGTGAGCGCGACGAGCGGGATCGAAGCGGCTTCGTGGTGCGACAGCGAAGGCGCCTTCTTCGCGACGGCGCTCGCGTCGATCGCGACATACTCGGCGTAGCACCCCGGGCGCTTGTGGGTCGGCGAGCTCACGACCTCGTCGCCGACCTCGAACGCCGTGACGCGTTCGCCGACGGCGGTCACCACGCCCGAGACGTCGAGCCCGAGCGTGTGCGGGAGCGCGTAGCGGACGACGCCGCGCTGTCCGCCGGAGCGGATCTTCGTGTCGACCGGGTTCACGCTCGACGCATGCACCTCGATCAGGACGTCGTTCGGCCGCACCTCGGGCGCGGGGATGTCGTCGATCCGCAGGACCTCCGGCGGTCCGTACCCGTGGATGCGCGCGGCGCGCATGTCAGTCCGCGGCGAGGGCGTCGCGCACGATCTCGACCGCCTTCGCGACCGGGATCCGCTCCTGCTCGCGCGAGTCGCGGTAGCGGATCGTGACCGTCTGGTCCTCCTTGGTCTGACCGTCGACGGTGAGGCAGTACGGCGTGCCGATCTCGTCGTGCTTCGCGTAGCGCTTCCCGATCGCGTGCGTCTCGTCGTAGCTCGCGTTGATCCCGGCCTTGAAGAACGCGTCCGCGATCCCGCGCGCGGCCTCCGGCATCCCGTCCTTCTTCACCAGCGGGAGGATCGCCGCCTTGATCGGCGCGAGGCGCGGCTTCAACCGCAGCACCGTGCGCTGCGGCTTGCCCTCCTCGGCCGGCTCGCTGTCGTCGAACGCGTCGCACAACACGGCGAGCATCCCGCGCGTCGCGCCGGCGGCGGGCTCGACCACGTGCGGGACGTAGCGCCAGCCCTTCTTGCCGGTCTCCGGGTCGTCGGTCTCCGGCTCGAAGTAGTTGAGCTTCTTGCCCGAGCCCTTCGAGTGCGCCTCGAGGTCGTAGTTCGTGCGGCTCGCGATCCCCTCGAGCTCGTCCCAGCCCCACGGGAAGTTGTACTCCACGTCGTAGCAACCGTCGCTGTAGTGCGCGAGCTCGTCGTCGTCGTGTTTGCGGAAGCGGAGGTTGGCGTCCGACAGGCCGATGGAGCGCCACCACTTCATGCGCTCCTCCTTCCAGTACTCCATGTACTTCGGGCCTTCGCCGGGGCGGCAGAAGAACTCCATCTCCATCTGCTCGAACTCACACGAGCGGAAGATGAAGTGCTCGACCGTGACCTCGTTGCGGAAGCTCTTGCCGGTCTGCGCGATGCCGAACGGCACCTTCATGTTCGTGCTCTGCACGACGTTCATGAAGTTCACGAACATCGCCTGCGCGGTCTCCGGCCGCAGGTACACCGCCGAGTCCGTGACCGCCTTCGCGAGGAGGTCCTGCACGGCCTTCGCGACGTCGACCTCCTCCTCCTGCGCGCGCTTCATCAGCGCGAGGACGTCCTCGGTCGCGCGCCCGATCGGATCCACCGCGCCGATGTTGGTGCGGAACATCAGGTTGAACTGGCGCTCCTCGGACAAGAACGGCGACCCGCAGTTGGAGCAGACGTAGCCGCGGTCGGTCGCCTTCGCGCCGACGAGGGTCTTGCCCTTGCGCTCGAGGGTGACGCCCAGCGTCTTCTCGACCTTCTCGAGCGCGGTCTTCGCGCGGCCCTTGTCGGCGAGCTCGATGGGGGCGTCCGCCCCGGTCTCCGCCCGCGGCGCCTTGTCGGCGCGGAACCGCTCGCCACACACCTTGCAGTCGACCAGCGGGTCCGAGAACGACGAGAGGTGTCCGGACGCGCGCCAGACATCGGAGTGCATCATGATGGAGGCGTCGATCCCGACGATGTCCTCCCGGGTGTGGACCATGGCCCGCCACCACTCGTTCATGAGGTTCCGCTTGAGCTCTACGCCCATCGGACCGTAGTCGTACGCGCTCTTCAGGCCGCCGTAGATCTCGCTGCTCTGGAACACGAAACCCCGCCGCTTGCACAGCGAGACGATCTTCTGCATCCGGTCACCGGTGTCGCTCATGGGCGGCGGAGACTAGCACACGAGTGTGCTATAGGGGCGCCCAAGAACCCGCCATGGACAAGGCCTCCGACCGCATCATCCTCGCCATCGACGTCGACCGAATCGAGCAGGCGCTCCTCATCGCGCTCGAGATCGGCGACGCCGTGGGCCTCTTCAAGATCGGGCTGCAGATGCTCGCGAACACCGGCCCCGCGGTGTTCGCGCAGATCCTGAAGAAGCACTCCAACGCGAAGTTCTTCTACGACGCGAAGTTCCACGACATCCCGCTCACCGTCGCCTCCGCCGCGAAGAACTCGAACGAGCTCCCGGGCATCGAGTTCATCTCGGTGCACGCGAGCGGCGGGCGCGTCGCGATGAAGGCC
>JAUHYN010000906.1 GCA_030426505.1 bacterium
GGGGTCACCGGTGACCCAACCTTCGATCGTCTTCGTGCCGCTCACCGACACGCGGCCTTCGAGGTAGGTCGAGTCGCCGAAGCAGTCGGTGCCGACGACGATGGGTTGCGGCAATTCGATCACGCACGCGGAGACCGTGAACTCACCACGGCCGGAAGACGAACCCACGGCCCCCGTCGTCAGCGCGCCCGCGATGACCGCGGGGCTCGAGAAGCCGCACTGGGTGTCGGCTTCGATCAGCGCGCCGACCGTCGCGAACAACGAAGACGCGCCGCGACCCACGTCCTCCGCGAGCGCGGACGCCACGTCGCACACGTGCGGTTGGGGCGTCGCAGCGTCGCCGCAGCGCCAGTCCGCTTCGAACGTGTCGGCGTCGAAGCCGGGTTCGATCGGCGCGGCGATCGCGTGCGTCTGGCCCGCGACCGTGACCTCGCCTTCGATCGTGTTGGGGTCCGGCGTCCAACCACCGAGTGTCGCGCCGGTGGACGCGCGCTCGATGCGACCGGTGGCGTGGACGCCCGGCGCGTCGACGAGCACCAGCGTGTCTTCCAGCGTCTGCTCCACGCGCGCAGCCGGCGTGAGGACGGTACACAACCCCGCGGCCTTCGAGCGGGCGAGGCGCGGCTGCACGCGCCCGGTCGCGGTCCCGCGCAACACCGTGCGGTCGTCGCCGCGGGCGACGGCGAAGCCTTCGAACGCGACAGCGCTGAAGTCGAACACGATCGCCTCGTCGGTCGACGGCACCACGCGCGACCCTCCGTCGGCGAGGTGTCCTTCGGACTCCATCGTCCCCGTGACGGTGACGACGCCGGAGGCGATCGTCGCGCCGCGGTCGCAGTTGGCGCTGACCTCGACGCCGGCGCCGAGATCGATCCGGCAGTCCACGATCTGTTTGGTCGAACGCGAACGCCCGGGCGCGTCGGCCTGGACGATCGGGGCGGCGGCGTCGAAGCCGCAGCCCGGCGCCGACTTCGCGAGGCGCGCGACGATCGCCATCGCCTCCGCGGCGCCCGCGACCATGCGCGTGGCGGCGGCGGGCGACGGCGGTCCGCACGTGAACTCGACGGGACGAGCGAGCGCGTCCGAGCACGCGAACGACTCGAGGAACGCGGCGGCGTTGTAGTCGGGGCGGAGCGCGTCCGCGACGGAGGTGTCCGAGCCGCCGAGCGCGACCGATCCTGCGACGCGGTTCTCTTCGGCGCCCACGCGCCCGCGCACGCCGGACAGCGACGCCTCGACGCTCGTGTTCATCTCGGTGGCGCCGTCGACGATCCGCGCGGCCGCGTCGATCGCGACGCGGTCGAGCGCGACGTGCGGCGTCGGCGCCGAACACCCACCGCCCCACCCCGCCGCGTGACGCACGCGCGCTTCGATCGCGAAGCGCCCGTCGATCGCGAGCACGGCGACGCGATCCTGGGCGCCTTCCCCGACGAAGCCTTCGACCGTGGCTTCCAACGCGAACGACGTGGCGTCCGGGCCGGACGCGACGACGGGTCGCACCGGGTCGCCGGTGATCGTCCCGAGCGTGGTCCGTTCGCCGGACACGACCAGGCGCCCGCTCATCGCGCGCTGCAGCGGTCCGCACGCGTCGTAGCTCGGGTCCAACTCGACGACGCAGTCTTCGACGCGCCACGTGGCGCGGCCGAGCGTGTCGATCGCGCCCGAGACCTCGGGCGGGGCGGCGTCGAAGCATCCGGCGAGCTCGGCCGCCCAGACGATCGCGGCGGCGTCCTCGACCAGCACGCGCGCGACCTCGAGCGAGTCGGCGTCGCGGCTGCAACCGACCAGCGGAGCGGCGGCGATCGCGGCGACGACGAGGGCTCGGACGGACACGGAGCGATCCAGGAGTGCCAGGCGCGTGCCACCGGGCGTGGTTCGGGATGCGCGCCCGCGGGGCCCGGGTCCGGGCCACATGAGGGGTGAATGCCTCAACGCGCGAGCCGGGGCCGCGTGGAGTAGCATCCCGGCCGGTGCTCTGGGTGCTCCCGCTGATCGTCGTCGGCGCCACGCCCGACGTGGTGGTGTGCCCGCCCGAGGATCGCGCGCTCGCGCCGCGGATCGAGGGGCAGCTCGCGGACCTGGAGGCGGAGGTCGCGTGGCCGGCGGGGTGCCCGAGCGTAACGTCGCCGACGATCTGGGTGCGCGGCCGGCCGACGCAGGGGTACCGGATCGTGTTCGAGGCGCCGGGGCGAGCGGCGAAGGCGCGGCGGATCGAGGCGCTCGAGAGCGTATCGGCGACGCGCGAAGCGGCTGCGCTCGCGGTGCGGTCGGTGGTGAAGGCGGTGATGATGGGGATCGAGCCGGCGTGGGCGGAGGCACCCGAGGAGGCCTCGCCTTCGGCGCCGAAGTGGCGCGCGCGGGCGGCGGCGGGGCTCGAGGCGAGCCTGACCGGCATCGCGGATCCCGCGCTCGCGGTGACCGTCCGCGGCGGCGTCCGCGAGGGGGATCGGGTGCTGGAGCTGGCCGGTTCGTTCGGGCTGCCGCGGACGTTCGAGGCCACGCGCGCGACGGTGCGGCTCGTAGAGCACGCGCTGTGGGGCGCGGCGGGGGTGGTGATCGCATCGGCCGGGCCGTTCGAGGCGACGGCGATCGCGCGGGCCGGGGTCGCGTTCGGCCGGCGCAGCACGGTCGAGGTGGGCGCGGGTGTGACCGGCCGCCCCGACGACAACCCGCTCGTGGGGTTCGGCGGGCTGGCAACGCGCGGGGCGATCCGTGTCGTCGGGGGCCTCCGCGTGGAGCTGATCGCGGGGGCGGACGGGGTCCTCGGCGCGCCCCGGTTGCTGTATGGGCGGGGCGGCGAGACGGAGGTGGCCGCGTCGGGGTGGCTGATTCGGCCCCGCGCGGGCCTCTTCGTGACGATCGAGACGGGCGGCGATTCGCCGTGACCCGATCCGGGGACTCACCCGCTCGATGTCGGGTGTGAGGAGGCGCGTTGGAGGAGGAGCTATCGCGCGCGCGGATCGAGCGGGCCCAGGCCGGCGACCGGGAGGCCGCCGGCGAGGTGCTCCGGGCGGTGCTTCCGCGGATCCGCAACCTCGTGCGCTACTTCCTACGGGGCGACGGCGAGGTGGATGACGTGGCGCAGCAATGCCTGATCGCGGTGCTGCGCGGGCTGCCTTCGTACCGGGGCGAGGGCGCGTTCGTGTCGTGGGTCGACCGCGTGGTCGCGCGGCGGGCCTTCGCGGAGATCGACAAGATGAAGCGCGACCGCGCGCGAGCCTCGGACGTGGAGGTCGAGCTGATGGCGGTCGGGCCGTCGGACGAGTACCTCGCGCGGCGCCGCGTGGCGCAGCTGCTCGACGGGCTGCCGGAGGATCAGCGGCGCGCCGTGGTCCTGCACCACTGCGTTGGGATGAGCGTGCCCGAGATCGCGGCGCTCCTCGAAGTGCCGTTCGACACCGCGAAGAGCCGGCTGCGGTTGGGCATGAAGAAGCTGCGGCAGAGTGAAGAGGTGACGTCGTGAACGATCGCCTCGAAGACCTCCTCGCGCTCGACGATCGCGACGGGCCCGCGCGGCGCGTCGACGACGCGGCGCTGGATCGAATGGTGGTCGGCGCGCTCGACGAGGTGATGCCCGAGCGGCGGCGGCCGAAGTGGTGGATCGTGGCGGCGGCGGCCGCGGTGGTGCTGGTGTCGAGCGGGGCGAGCGCGGCGTTCGTCTATCGGATCTGGGTGGCGCCGCGGGGATCGGACTCGGGGGCGGCTTCGGGATCCGGATCGGACTCGAGCGCGCGCGCCGACAACGTCGCCGACTCGGACCCGGACTCGATCGCCGAGACCGGATCCGACGCGGCCGAGCGCTCGGGATCGGACCTCGACTCGGAGTCCGGCTCACCCGCCCTCCCCGACTCGGGCTCGGGCTCGGGCTCGGGCTCGTTGGGGGAGCGGGACGATGTCGCCGACCGCCCCCGCGCGCTGCCGCGGAAGCCGGCATCACACCCGTACCGGTGATGTTCTCAGTGTATGAGAACGACATGATCGCCAGCCAGTGCG
>JAUHYN010000907.1 GCA_030426505.1 bacterium
GAGGACGGTCGTGCCGAGCGTGACGAGGCTCGACGGCTCCCTCAGGTTGAGGTTCGGCTCGAAGCCCTCGCGCCAGTTCGCGCCCATGACCTCCGGCGGCGCGCCGCTGTCGGGGTTGGTGACGGAGACGGCGCCGGGCTGGCTGACGATCTCGGCGGTGATCCAATTCGGCGAGTCGCGATCGACGACCGCGACGCCGTTCGCGAGCTCGATCTCGTCGGGGAACGAGTGGTGGACGAGGACGCCCATCGCGACCTGCGACTCGTCGACGCCGTGGCGCAGGCGCTCCATGAACGCGTTTTCGTTGTAGAAGCTGGCGTAGACCTTCTTGATGGCGCGGTAGACGCCTCGCTCCTTGGGGTGCGTGGTCTCGCAGCGGCTCGGTCCCTCTTCGTCGGTGTCGGTGTCGTCGGCGAGGCAGCCGCTGTAGCTGTCGTAGAGGCCGGCGCCGACGAAGGTGTCGCTGTCCTCGACGTTGGTGGAGGAGCGGAAGCGGATCTTCGCGTCGGGATCGAACGGCGCGAGGGCGGCGGCGATCGCGGTGCGCTGTTCGGCGGTGAACGTGGCCTGGTCTTCGATGAGATCGCGGATCTCTTGGAGCTTGGGTTCGAGCTCGGCGACGTTCGGCGGGAACGTGAAGCCGGCGAGGCGACTATCGATCTCGGCGGCGAGGGTCTGGCCGCCCGGGATCGTCTGCGCGCGGAACGCGTCCCAGAGATCGAACGAGAACGCGATCGCGACGGGGCTGTCGTTCGGGATCGTGTCGCGGAGAAGTCCGAAGTTGGCGGCCTTGCCTCCGAAGTAGACGATGTCGTCCTCGTCGAGGTCGTCGACGCTCTCGCTGATCGCGCCGAGCGTCTGCTTCGCGCGGAGGGCGAGCGGCGGGGGCGCCTTGAGGGCGCGGATGCCGTCGATGTGTTCGGCGTCGAGCGCGCCGTCCATGTCGAGGAGTCCGACTTCGCACGCGCCGTTGAAGTCGTAGGTCGAGAGCGCGACGAGCTTGCCCACGAGGGCGTCGGCCCCTTCGGAGCCGTTCAGCGCGGCGAACGGGACGCCGTAGGAGCGCGCGAGGATCGCGACGTGGGAGTTCGGCGTGGAGGGCGCCTCGGAGAGGACGCCGGCCACGAACGGGATCTCGGCGGGCACGGCGTTCGTGAGGAGGATGTCGTTCGCGGTGAGGGCGCCGGTGCGGTAGGCCTCGTCGATCTCGGTGGCGTCCACGCGGACGAGCTTCCCGAGCGCCCACCCGGACGAGTAGCACGGGAGCGCCGTGCCCCACCGCGCGACGCTCGACACCTCGACGCCGCGCTCGAGGAGCCAGCCGCGCCACTGATCCGCGGACGCCTGCTGCTCGAACGTGGGCATGTAGAACGCGCGCGAACCCGGCGCCCGATCGATGCTCGCCTCGACGAGGTCGAAGACGATGCGGACCATCTCGGGGTGATAGGCGTCCTGGCGGACGAGCTGGATCCCGAGCTCTTCGATCTCGGGCTCGGGCGCGAACAGGACGGCGCCGAGGATGACCTCTTGGCCCTCTTCGTAGAGCGCGATGTCGTCGAAGTCGGAGCGGCTGAGTCCACTGAATGGATCGAGGTGCGCCGTGGCGAACTCGGAGTCGTACGCGTAGCGAGTGCTGTCCTGGAAGTAGACCTTCGAAGGGTCGCGCATCAGCACGGCGAACTTGACCCAACGAACTTCGTTCTCGACGAACTGCGAGGGGTTTCGAAATTCGTCGTCGGGCGCCTGGATGCGGTTCTTCCAGGCGTCGGAGGGCGTGATCGTGACGGTGCCGGTCTCCACCGGCCACTCGAACTCGCTCGGATCCGAGCCTGCGTCGCGGAATCCGGCGTCGCGTTCGTTGGTGCCTCCGTCGGGGAACCCGGCGTCGCGATCGACAGTGGGGGCATCATCGCCCGAGCAAGCGACGACCGTGGACGCAAGGAAAACGAGAGCGGCGGGAGCGAGAGCGCGAATGAAATTCGTCATGATTCGTCAGAAAGCTGAGGCGACGAACCGCGCGCGGGGACGCGAATGTCCCGATTCGGCGCGGATCGGCGGTCCGTAGCGCACAGGTCAGCAAGGGCCGCGCCATGACGCGGAGCGGGTCGCGTCGTGGCCGGGATGTGACAGACTCGGCGGGCATGCGGCTCGTCCCCGTCGCTCGCCGGATCGATGCCTCGACGCGTCGCGCCGTGTGTGTCCTCGCGACGCTCCTCGCCGGCGCCTGCCAGACGCCGACCTCGCCGCCGCTTTCGGCCGAAGCCACGACCGGTCCATTCGTTCGACGCTCGGACCTCGAGGCCGCGCTGGAGCGGGCCGGCGCGACGAACGAGGTCGACGCGCTGTGGCAGCGCATCCGCGCCGCCGGGACGATGCCGATCGCGTTCGACGACACCGCGTACTTCTTCTACCGCGGTCCGGGCGAGGAGGTCCGATGGCTCGGCGACCACACGGACTGGCAGCGCGGGTGGAATGGCCGCGGTGTGCGCGTCGGCGAGACCGACCTGTGGCGTTACACCGCCTCGCTCATGCCGGCGTCGCGCCTCGACTACAAAATCGTGGTGGACGGTGACTGGCGCCTGGACCCGAACAACCCGCACACCATGGTCGGTGGGTTCGGACCGAACTCGGAGGCGCGCATGCCGGGCTGGAGGGCGTCGCCGTACGTGACGCGCGGGCCGTCCACGCCGCGCGGGCGGTTCACGGACGACCTCACGCTCGTCAGTCGTCACCTCGGCTACGCCGTCCGCTACCGGGTGTACCTGCCGCCGGGCCTCCCGGACGACGCGAAGGAGCTGCCGACGCTCTTCGTGACGGACGGCTCGGACTATTGGCGGGACGAGATGGGCGCGATGGTGATCGTGCTCGACCGCCTCTACGAAGAGGAGAAGATCGCGCCGATCGCCGTGGTGTTCATCGACCCGTGGAACGACGATCGCTCGAAGAATCGGCGGCGGGATGAGTTGGTCCCGAAGAGCCCGACGGAGTGCCCGTACTGCGACTTCATCGTCGAAGAGTTGATCCCCATCGTCGGACGAACGTACCCGACGACGACGGACCCGAAGAAGCGCGGCATCCTCGGCACCTCACTCGGCGGGCTGCACGCGACGCACATGGGACTCACTCACGGCGACGCCTTCGACCTCATCGGCATCCAGAGTGCGGCGTACCAGGTGCCGGAGGCGCTGCACGTGCACGAGCGCCTGATGGCCGCGGAGCGGTTCCCGTCGAAGGTGTTCCTGAACGTCGGCCTCTACGAGGTGCGGTTCGTCTGGCACAGCGATCGCGCGGCGGAGAAGCTGAGGGCGCTCGGCGTCGACCTCGTCTACGTGCAGGCTCCGGAGGGTCACTCGTGGGGGCATTGGCGCGCGTACTTGGACGAGGCGCTGATCCACTTCTTCGGCGTACAGGCGGAGTAGCATGGTGCCATGAGTCCCGAAGTACTTGGGCAGCTGGCCGCTACGTCGCTCGACGACGTCTTCGTCGCGGGGTTCCTTGACGACGAGGAATCACCACCTCGGTTTCATGGACAATTTCGCTTGATGTACTTGGAGCTGGGAAACCGTCTCGTGGAGCTTCGATGCGTCGAGGACACAGGAACGGTGAAGCTGACCTCGGTTTCGGGCTTCTCCAACGCACACGACCTCGACGATGACGCGCGACCCTGCGTGATGTCGCTCCGAGCGCTGGTCTTGGACGATCCAGATGCCAACAACGAGATCGAGGAACTGAAGCTGTTCGGTGCGACGTTCAACGCGCACGACGTCACCTGCTCTGCGGCGGAGTTCGTGTTGAAGAACGGTCAGGTCTTGTTCCTGGATCCGAGCTATCACTTCGGCATTCGTTTCGGTGGCGGCGAGCAGAGAGACCTGTGGTGTAAGAACAATCCCGAAGCCAACAGCATGAAAGAGTGGAGTTCCCTGAGAGATGATCGCCAAGGACGCGGAGTCATTGAATGGGAGAGTACGAAGTGAAGCACTGGTACCGTT
>JAUHYN010000908.1 GCA_030426505.1 bacterium
TAGTAGAAATCCTCCATCACGTGCTTGCCGGAGGGCTTCATGTTGGCGATGAGCGGCGTGCGCCGGGACAGCTCGTCGAAACGCTCCAGCGGGATCTTGATCCCGGCGCGTCCGGCCACCGCCACCAGGTGGATGATCGCGTTGGTGGAGCCGCCGATGGCCATGTCGGTGGTGATCGCATTGTCGAAGGAGGCCGCGGTGAGGAAATCCGACGGCTTCATGTCTTCCCACACCATGTCGACGATGCGCCGGCCGGTGCGCGAGGCCAGGTGCGAGTGGGTGGCGTCCGGCGCCGGGATGCTCGAGGACGTCATCACCGTCCGCGAGCTGTTCGACCAGATCCTCGCCGAGTACCGCGGCGCCGTCATGCGCGCCGCCGGCATGATGCCCGCGACCGAGACGCCCGCGCAGCCCGAGCCGAAGCGCACCCCGCGCGCCCGCACCGCGTCCGTCCGCGGATGAGCGCAGTACCGGTCACTTAACGGCGAGAGCAAGTCTCGCCTGGTGACCTTCGCGCGCCTGCGGCTTGCTGCGCGATGGCCTAGCGGCTCCCTTGCGGGCCTCCACGTTCGACAGCGACGAGGTTCGTCAGCGGTCATTCGATCGAGACGCGAGATCGGCGCGCCGATTCGGCGTGTCGACGCGTTGATTCGTGGCGTCCGCGTGGTGTGCGCGTTGGCACGCGGCCTGCTTTGGAGTGCCACGACATGAACCGAACCCACGCCCTCCTCCTCACGCCCCTCATGGCGTTCGCCTGCCACGCCGAACAGGAGCCGACACCGATCCAAATCGATACGACCGCCGCGAACCTCAGCTACTCGTTCAGCCTCGCGTCGAGCTCGCTGTACGGCGGCACGTCGTACAACTCGACGTCGTACAGCGCCGACTTCGGCAGCTATTCGTACACCAGCAGCTTCGGCAGCGGCGGCGGCACGAAGAGCGGCGTCAGCACCAACGGCCCGTCCACCGACGGCATCGTCAGCTCCGAGCTCTCCGGCGCGCAGCTCGAGCGCTCGCTGCTCGACAACCTCGGCGCGCCCATCAGTGCGACGCTCGCGGACGGCCGCGCGTACCAGATGGTGGTCGTCGGCGCGTTCGTCGACGAGGCGTCGGGGCGCACCTACTTCGACGTGCAGACTTCGCTCGACGGCGGCGACTGGATCCCGCTGTGCGGCGTCGACGACGACGCGCCGATCCTCGCGCTCGCCATCCCCGGCGTGTTCACGGCGCAGCCCGTCGTGCCGGGCGACCGCGCGGGCGGCTGGCGGCCGTCGTCGAACGAGTTCAACTTCGCGTGTCGCGGCAGCAGCGTCGCGAAGTGCGTCGAGATGGGCTTCGCGCCGCACCTCGACCGGGCGCAGTCCACGGGCGACCGGACGACTGGCGTCGAGCGCGACGTCGACACCCCCCAGTCGCAGATCTACCACCAGGCCTGCGTGCGGATGCTCCGCGCCGACTACTGCGGTGACGGGCGCTCCTTCACGGAGTCGGGCGTGACGCTGAACCACTGGGACACGCGCGCACGCTGGCCCAGCCTCAGCGGCTGGAACTTCGAAGCGGGCTGGGACGACAACGGCGCGATTTGCATCGAGGACACGCGCCTCGATCACGCGAGCCTGCCCGCGTGTGTGACGGACCGAATCGCGCGCAAGTGTGGAGGCCGGGACAACCGGCAGGCGTACCTCGGCAGTGCGTTCTAGGCTCCCGTACCCGACTCAGGCCGCCGGCGCTCGTCCGAGCGCCGCGGCCATCGCCTCGAGGAGCTGTGCGCGCTCGAACGGCTTGTAGAGCACGGCCGACGCTCCGAGGATCTTCGCCACCTTCAGTGGCTGCATCCCGCTCACGCGCCCGCCCCCCGACATCGCGACGACCGGGATGTTCGGATCGATCGACCGCACCGTACGAATGAGCTCGAGCCCCTCGATGTCCGGCATGATGATGTCGGTGACGATCGCGTCGAACTTGGACTGCTCGAACGCGCGCAAGCCGAGTTGACCGTTCTCCGCCTCGACCACCTCGTAACCGGCGCGAGTCAGGAACTTCGCGATCGTCTGGCGGAAGGGCATTTCGTCGTCGATGAGGAGTACACGAGCCACGCCCTCTCGAATCGGTCGGTCGGGCTCGGACTTCAGCCCGCCCGACGCATCCCGCGCGCGCTCGCGGGGAACCACACGCTGAACGTGGTTCCTCGTCCGACCACGGAGTCGATGTCGATGCGCCCGCCGGCCTCTTTGACGATCCCGTGGACCGTGGCGAGCCCCAGACCGGTCCCTCGACCGACTTCCTTCGTGGTGAAGAAGGGCTCGAAGACGTGCTCGATCAGGTCAGGGGCCATGCCGCTGCCTCGATCCGATACACGAACGGCGACGCCGCCCTCGAAGCCGCTCGCCGAGACCGTGATCGCGCAGCCCTCGTCGGACGCGTCGCGCGCGTTGACGACGAGGTTCATCGCGACCTGCTCGAGCTGCGTCGGGTCGAGCCAGACCGCGGGGAGCCCTTCGTCCCACGCGATCTCGAGCCTGTGGCGCGGCGCGGCCCGCTCGAGGATGGGCGCGATGCCCTGGAGGACGGCGCCCACCTCGACGTCGACCGGAGTCCCGGAGCGCTGGCGCGAGAAGGTGAGGAGCTGCTTGGTGAGGCGCGCGCCGCGCTGGGCCGCCTGATCGATCACCTCGAGCTCGCTCATGATGTCCGCCGTGTGGCCGGGTGACTGCACGTCCTCGACGAGCAACTCGACGTTGCTGCGGATGACGGCGAGGAAGTTGTTGAAGTCGTGCGCGATACCGCCGGATAGCTGGCCGACCAACGCGAGGCGCTCGGCGTGCGCCGCCTGCGACGCGCGGTCGCGGACGATCGTCACGTCGGAGAGCGCGACCACGATCTGCGACGCGTACTCGGTCGCGACGGTCTGAAAGATCGTGCGCCGGCCGCCGCTGGCGTGCAGATCGACGGGGCCCTGCCGACTCGCAGCGACCAGGTCGGCGACCGACCACGCACCGAGCGCTTCGACGGGGCGCGTGGCTTGGACTTCGAGGGCGGTGAGCGCGTCGCGCCCGCACGGGTTCGCGTGGAGGATCTCGCGATCGGCGTTCATCAAGACGACGCCGATCGGGAGCGCTTCGAGGATGGAGGCGAGCCGACTCCGCTCCTCGTCTTGAACGCGCGCGACCTCGGCGCGGACGGCCGAGGCCTCGATCGACAGCGCGGCGTGGTTCGCGATCGCGGAGAACAGCGCGAGGTCGGTATCGGTGAAGACGTTCGTCGCGAGGCGGGAGTCCACGTGGAGGACGCCGCGGACCTGATCTTCGTAGAGCATCGGGACGTACATCGCGGAGTGGACGCCGGTCGCGCAGATGGACGCGGACCTGGAGAAGCGATCGTCCGTCGCGGCGTCGGCGACGATCAGCCCGCGCCGCGTCCGCACGACCTCTTCGCGGATGGTGTGCGAGATCTCGGCGTCGCCCATCCCGCGGCGGGAGCGCGCGGCGCGGAGCGCGACGTGTGTCGTCCCCTTCTCGAAGATCTCGATCGAGCCGCGCTCGGCGGAGAGGAGATCGAAGGCAGTGTCGAGGATGCGCTCGAGCATTCGGTCGAGGTCGTGCTCCACGCCGATCGCGCGCGTGAGCTCGAACGTCGCGCGGAGCATGTCGTAGCTGCGCCTCAGCTCGACGACGTCCGTGATCTGCTCCTCGCGAGGGAACGTGCGCGGTGCGGCGACGGCGCCGTCGCAGGTCAGCAGCGTCTCGCCGAGTCGGATGCGGACCCCGGGCCGGAGGACGACGGATTGAACGCGTCGGTCGTCGACGTGGATGCCGTAGCTGCTGCCGGCGTCGACGAGGACGAGCGCGTCGTCGGGGCCGCGTTCGATGCGCGCGTGGAGGCGGGACACCGAGCGGTCCTCCACCGTGATCGTGCAGCTCGCGTCGCGACCGAGCGTCGCGCCGGGTTCGACGGTGGCCTCTCGAGGTCGGCCGTCGGTCGTGGTCCA
>JAUHYN010000909.1 GCA_030426505.1 bacterium
CGGGTCGGCGTCCAACGCGTACTTGAGCGCGTTGATCGCGCGCGCGTCGTCCTTGATGCGGTGCTCGAAGACGTCCGCCATCTTCAGGTGCAGCGGCGCCGCCTTGTGCTTCTCGTCCGCCGGGAGCAACCGCACGTACGCCGCCGTCGCCTCCGCGAGGGCCTGCCAGTCGCCCTCCGCCTCGTACAGGCGTGACAGCCGCACGACGGCCTCGGAGTTCGACGGGTCGATCTCCATCACCTTCCGGTTCGCGAGGATCGCGTTCTTCCGATCCGCGAGGCCGTCCTCGTAGATGCGCCCGAGATCCAACAGCACCCCGATCTTCTTCTTCGGGTCCTGCTCGACCTCCGCCAATCGCAACCGCACGTTGACCGTCGAGCCCCAGTCCTCCGCGGACTCGTAGACCGCGGCCAACCGCTCGAGGCACTCCGTGTTGCCCGGGTCCGCCTGCAGCGCCGCCTGGAACGACTGCACGCACTTCACCAGGTCCTGACGGTGCTCCTGGTAGATGATGCCCAGCGACTTGAACGCCCCGAGCAACACCTGCGGCTCCTTCGACACCGCGAGCGTGCGGTGGAAGATGTCGATCGCCTCGTCCCAGTTCTGCTGCGTGAACAGCAACGGCCCGAGCCGCACGAGCGCGACCACGTGCCGCTCGTCGCGCGACAACACCTCGCGGTAGTACTTCGCGGCCCGATCCGAATCGTGCAGCCGGTCCTGGGCGATCTGCCCCGCCGCGACGTAGAGCTGGCTCTGCGCCGCGCTGTCCTCGACCGCGCGCGCGCGCGTATCGAGCAGCCCGATCATCGGCTCCCACGCCTCGCGCTCGAGGTAGATCGCCTCCAACCGATTGAACGCGCCGAGGTGCGCCGGCGCCCGCTCGAGCACCTGCTCGTAGGTCTGGATCGCGTCGTCGACCCGACCGAACTGGTCCTGTTGGATCCGCCCCGCCTGGAACAACAGCTCCTGCGCGTGGCTCTCGTCCGCGGTGACCTCGCCCTCGCGACGCACCATCTCGAGCGCCGTCTCCGAGTCCTGCGCCGCCTCCGCCAACCGACGCCGGCCGCGCAGCGCCGCCAGACTGTTCGGCGCCACCTCGAGCGCGCGGTCGTACAGCTCCGCCGCGTACGCCGCGTCGCCGACGCGGTGCTCCGCGACGTCCGCCGCCCGCAGGTAAAGGCTCGCCTGCTTGACCGGCGAACGCGTGACCATCGCCTCGCGGTGATAGAACTTCGACAGCCCGCTCCAGTTGCGCGCCTTGAGGTACGCGATCTCCAGCGCCCGCAGCGCGACCGGGTGATCCGGCACCGTCTCCAGCGCGAGCCGGTAGTGATCCGCGCCCGACTCCGGCGGATCGATCTGCGTCTCCTTCATCATCGCGATCCGGATCTGTCGCGCGGCGTACAACCGCGGATCCGACTCGTGCTGCGCGAGCTGCTTCGCCACAGAGATCGCCCGCCGCCAATCGCGGCGCGCCACGCTGATGCGCTCGAGCTGACTGAGGATGGTCGTGTCGTCCGGAGCCAACCGCACCGCGGTCTCGAGGTGCTCCGCCGCCGTGTCGAGGTTACCGAGCTTGTCGCCCGTGACCTCCGCCGAGCGCACGAGGATCGCCGCCTTCGTGCGGTCCTCCGTCGCGTGGTCGTAGGCGGTCTTCAACGCGCGGGACAGCGCGTTCCACAGCCCCTCCGTCGAATAGATCCGCACCAACGCCCGGATCGCCTCGTCGAAGTGGTGCCCGAGCCGCAGCACCTCCTGGTACATCTCCGCCGCGCGGTCCGCGCGATCGAGGCGCTCCTCGATCTCCGCCACGCGCAACATCTTCGACGCGCGCTCCTTCGAGTCCTGCAGCGACGCCGCCTCGCGACCGAGCACGTTGACCAAGCGCTCGATGTCGTTCTTGCGCGCGTGGATCTCCGACAACCCGCGCAGCGCGGCGAGGTTCGACGCGTCGAGCTGGAGGATCTCTTCGTAGACCTCCGCCGCGCGATCGTCGTCCTTGATCTTGTCCGTGAGGATCTCGGCCATCCGGAAGTACAGACCGACCTTCTGCTCGTCCGACTTCGCGACCTCGATCTCGCGCCGATACATCGACAGCAGATCGTCGAAGCGCCCCTTCGACGCGTACAGCCGCCCCACGCTCCGCAGCGCGGGGAGGTACGTCGGATTCAGCGTCAGCACCTTCTCGTACTGCGCGATCGCCCCGTCGACGTCGCCGAGCTTCTCCTCGGTCACCGCACCCGCGCGGTGCAGGATCGCGACGACCTCCTTCTGATCCTCCGTCGCCTCGACCTCGAGCTCGTACGCCCGCAGGACGTCCGGCCAGGCCTCGCGCCGCGTCGCGATGCGCGCGAGCGCGCGGATCGCGTGCAGGTGCGAGCCATTGACCTCGAGCATCCGCTCGAACGCGCGCTGCGCGGTGTCCAGTTGGTTGAGCTTGTCCTCGGCGTACATGCCGATGCGACCGAGCAGGAAGAGCCGCTGATCGGCGTCCTCGATCAGCTCCAGCTCCCGCTCGTACAGCTGGATCAGATCGCCCCAGGCCTCGCGCTTCTGCAGGAGCGCCTCGAGCTTCTTCTGCGCCGGCTGGTAGTCCGGCTTCCGCTCGAGCAGCGCGTTCAGCGTCGCGATCGCCTGCTCCTCGTCCGACAGCGACGTCTCGTAGAGCTCTGCGAGCTTGAACTGTTTGGCGACGAGCTGCGACGGATCCTCCTCGAGGCGGATCTCCATCAGGTACAGCTCCGCGAGCGAGCTGTTCCGCTCCGTCTTCGTGTACAGCCGCCCGAGGCTCTGGCGCGCCGGCGTGTAGCTCGGCATCAGCGCCACGGCCTCTTCCAGGACCGGGATCGCCTCCTCGCTCTGCTGCAGGTGCTCGTCGAGGATCGTGCCGAGCTTGAACAAGATCGGCACGCGGTCGCGCGCTTCGGTCGTCACCTCTGCCTCGCGGCGCAGGACCTTCACCACCTCGTCCGCGCGATCGTTCTGCTCGTACAGCAGCTCGATCTCGCGCAGGACCGTGAGGTCCTCGGGCGTGTGCTCGAGCGCGCCGAGCAACGTGTGCAACGCGCGATCGACGGCCTCGAGCTTCTCCGCCTCGAGCCGCGCCGCCGCGAGCAGGTGCGCGGAGGCCGCGAGCGGATCCTGGGTCACGTCGGCCGAGCGCTTGAGCGCGCCGATCAACGCCTCCCAGTTCTGTGTCTGGTAGTGGAGCCGGCGCAGCGCATCGAGCGCGAGCGCGCTGTTCGGCTCGATCTCGAGGATGCCCTCGTAGTGCTGAATCGCCTTGGCCGAGTCGTCGAGCCGGTCCTCCGCGAGCTGCGCCGCGGCGAGGAGCAACGGCAGGCGCCGCTCCGGCTTGTCCGTCACGGCGAGCGCGCGCTCGTAGACCTGGGCGAGCGGCTCGTACGCCTTGTGGACCAGGTGCATCCGCTCGAGCGCGTGGACCGCGAGCGGCTCCGCCGAGTAGGCCTCGATCGCGGCCTTGAAGGCGGTCTGCGCCTCCTCCGGGTTCCTCAGCTTCTCCTCGAGGAGGACGCCCTTTTCGGCCCACAGCGTGGCCTTCCGCTCCTGGGTCTCCGCGGTCTCGATCTCGTAGCCCAGGATCTGGACCACCATCGCCCAGTTCCCCACCTCGGTGAACAGACGCCGCGACGCGTGCAGCACCGCCGGGTCCTTCGGGTCGAGGTTGAACGCGCGCTGATACGAGGTCGCCGCGTTGCGCGGCTTCGCGAGCTGCTCCTCGTAGATGCGCCCGATCTCCAAGTGGAGCGCCGCCGCGCGCGGCGCGTTGCCGATCGCGTTCGCTTCACGCTCGAAGTCCGCGATGCGCTGCTCCCAGACGCGCGCCTCGTCGGCCGAGCGCGGCAGGAATGGCCCGCCGTCGAGCGGGTCGCCGGGGGCTTCGAGCGGCTGGTCGATGTCGCGCCCGGTGGCCGGGTCGCCGAAGTATTCGACGACGTCAGCGGGCCACTGGTTGGCTT
>JAUHYN010000910.1 GCA_030426505.1 bacterium
TCAGCCACCACCACGCGGCACCCACGCACTGCAGGACGATCAGGGCACCGAGCGCGCGAGGCACCAAGGGCGGCACACGATCGTCGATCCTCATCGCCCCTGGACCCTACCCCGGGCCTCGGGGCGCAACATGCGATGTTGGACGGACGGGGGACGCGTCACGTCCCACTTGGGGCAGGCCGCCACGAGCGCCGCGGCGGTCGTCCGGCGCGGCCGGGTGGCGTGCGTCTTGAAATGGGGGGACCGCATGTCGCTCGAAATCAACGGCGCTCGCCGTCTCCTCATTCCGATCGCGGCGGCGCTGGCGGTCCTCGCGACCGCGCTCGGGCTGGGTTTCGACCGCGTGGTCGCCTGGGTCGGGGCCGTCGACGCGCTCGCGATCCACGCGAACCTCGCGGTCGCCCTGACCATCTGGATCCTCGCCGTGACGGCCCTCTTGATGGTCGGCTTCCTGATCCGCGGCGCGCTCTCGAAGGACAAGGAGCGATCCCGACGCCAACGCGCGATGCGCGCGAGCCGCGCCTCGCTCGCGACGGTCGTCGCCTTCCTCGTCGCGCTCCGCGTGGGCGCCCCGTACATCATCGAAGCCGCGTTCGACGACGCGCTCGGCGCGCTCCCCGAACACTGGGGCTCGGTGCAGGACATCGATCTCGCGCTCTACCGAGGCCGCTACACCATCCACGACCTGAATATCCTCGAGCGCAACACGGGGATCGATCGCCCGGTCGTCGCGCTGGAGCGCACCGACATCGAGATCGACTGGAAGCGACTCCTCGACGGAGAGATCGACGCGAAGGTCGATCTGACCGGCCCGCGCTTCTCGATCGTGAAGAACGAGCGCGCCGTACAGACCGGCGACAGCCCCGCGCTCCGCGAGCAGCTCCTCGGCTTCGTCCCGCTCGACATCTCCCGCTTCACGATCCGCAACGGACGGTTCCGCTTCGTCGACGAGACGGCGACGCCCCGCGTGGACGTGGACCTGCGTCGGATCCACGTCGACGCGTACGGCCTCTCCACCCGACCGACCACGACCCAGCGTGACGAACCCGGCGCTCTCCCCGCGCACATCGAAGCCCAGGCCTCGATGCTCGGCGAAGCTCCCGTGACGGCGCAGCTCGACCTCAACGCGTTCGCCGAACAGCCCACGTTCGACTTCTCGATGGAGATGGAGGGGCTGCCGCTGACCGCGCTCAACGACGTCACGCAGGCGTACGCCAAGTTCGACTACGAGGCGGGGACGCTCTCCTTCTACTCGGAGTTGGCGGCCGCCGAGGGCGCGATCGAGGGCTACGCGAAACCGATCATCAACAACTCGGACGTGCTCGACACGGACAAGAACGACGCGGACGACAACATCCTCGAGCTGACTTGGAACGCGTTCGTCGGCGCGATGTCGACCGTCCTCGAAGACCACGGGACCGACACGGTCGCGACGCGCATCCCGCTCGAGGGGCGCTTCGATCAACCGAACGCGGGGATCCTCGAGACGGTCCTCAACCTGCTCGGTCACGCGTTCGTCGACACGATCAGCGCGAAGGTCGACGGGACGATCTCGATCGACGACGTCCTCGAACGCGTGAAGAAGGATCGCAGCACCTGATCGTCGAATACGTGCGCGGCGCCGTCACGGTCGAGGCAGCCTGACACAAGTGCGAGCCGGTCACGTCGTCACTCTCGCTGGTCCGCATCCTGCTCACGGGACCGCACATGCTCCGCCCTTCCCGCTTCCCCCAATGCGCTCGCGTGGCCATTGCCGCGGCGCTCTTGGCCCCGTCCGCCGCGCTCGCGCAGAACGTGGACCGCACGTCGGAGCCCGGCGCCTCCATCGTCGCGGCCGGCGACAACGCCGGCGCCGGTGAAGGCGTCGCGCAGCTCGTCGACGACGACACGCAGACCAAGTGGCTCGACTTCTCGCCCACGACCTGGGTCGAGGTCGACTTCGGCGCGACGAGCGCCGGCGCGTACGCGATCACCGAGTATGCGCTGACGTCGGCAAACGACTATCCCCTGCGTGATCCGAGGGACTGGACGTTGTCGGGCTCGATGAACGGGACCCAGTGGACGACGCTCGACACACGCAGCGGCCAGACCTTCGCCTCGCGCTTCTCCACACGGACGTTCGCGATCTCGAACAGCACCGCCTACCGCTACTACCGCCTCGACTTCGCGAACGCCGCGCAGGCGCAGGGCCAGTGGGCCCCCACACAGCTCGCCGAGCTCGCGCTGCGCTCCGCGGGCTCCGCGCCGCCGCCCCCGCCTCCTCCGCCGCCGCCGCCCCCCGCGCCGTCGGGCGACCTCGCGTCCGGCGCATCGATCACCGCGCGCGGTGAGCTCACGTGGGCCGGCGAAGTCGCGACGAACCTCACCGACGACGACAGCGCGACGAAGTGGCTCGACCTGGCGACCACCACCTGGGTCGAGCTCGACCTCGGCGGCGCCTACGCGGTCGACGCGTACACGCTCACCTCCGCGAACGACGTCCCCGCGCGTGACCCGGCCGACTGGACCCTCTCCGGGTCGAACGACGGCGCGAGCTGGACCACGCTCGACGCGCGCAACAACCAGTCGTTCACGTCGCGCTTCTCGACGCGCTCGTTCGGCGCCGCCAACACGACGGCCTACCGCTACTACCGCTTCGACTTCGTCAGTCAGGCCAACGAGACCCAGCTCGCCGAGATCGAGCTCTTCGCGAGCGGCTCGGGGGGCGGCGGCGGCGGTTCGTCGCCGGTGTGCGGCGACGGCGTCGTCGAGAGCGGCGAGTCCTGCGACTCGGACACGATGGCCTGCACGACGTCGGGCGGCTACGCGGGCAGCCGCGCTTGCAACTCGACTTGCACGGGCTACGGCGCCTGCACGAGCGGCGCGTACTGCGGCGACGGCACCTGCAACGGCCCCGAAGACTCCAGCTCCTGCGCGAGCGACTGCGGCGCACCGCCGCCGCCGCCGCCTCCCCCGCCGCCACCGTCCGGCGGTGTCCCGACCTACTCCGGCGGGACCTGCCCCACGCTCGTGAACGGCATGAACAACGGCTTCTACGTCGCGAACGCGGACACCTCGCTCCCGACGTTGCCCGGCGCGTCGGTGCAGTACCGCGACGTCGAGATCCGTCTGCCCGCCAACCCGAACGGCGCGGCGGTCGTCTTCACCTGGCACTGGTACGGCGGCACGAGCGATCGCGCGATCGACTGGACCGGCCTGGGCGCCACCGGCTACACCGAGAACTTCATCGTCGTGTCGCCCGTCTCCGTCGCCGCGGACCCCGTCAACGACAGCGGCTACTTCGAGTGGTACACGGGCGCGGCCCCGGCCCAGAACCCGGACATCGAACTCGCGGAGGACCTCCTCGGGTGCCTGTACGCGCAGTACGGCGTGGACCTCGACCGCGTGTACGCGACCGGCCACAGCGCGGGCGCGATGTTCGTCAGCTACCTCCTCGAGCATTGGAGCCACCGCCTCGCCGCCGCCGCGACGATGTCCGGCGGCGAGCAGTACCTCCCGGGTTACCGGCCGGCCAGCGACCGCAGCCTGCCGCCCTACATGACGCCGTCGTACAACCTGCCGGTGCTGCTCCTCCACGGCGGCAACAGCGACGTCTATCCCTCGCCGTACCAGACCGACTTCGACTTCAGGTACGCGACCGAGCTCCTCGAGAACGATCTGTTGTCGGACGGCAGCGCGGTCGTGTTCTGCGACGGCGGCTTCGGTCATCAGCTCCCGCCCCCTCAGGGTTCGGTGACGGTCTCCGACTACCTGCTGTGGCCGTACTTCCTGGACCACCCGCGCAACGGCACGCCGTACAGCTCGTCGAGCGACTTCCCGTCGTCGTTCCCGAGCGGGTGGTGCTCGGTCCCCTGAAGACCCTGTGGCGATACGCCACGCCCTCCGCGCCCGCTGGCGAAACGGCCTGGTAGTCGAAGCGGCTTTCCTTCCAGATCAGGCGCGCGAAGAACGGCGCGGGCAGGC